>JAEOUN010000092.1 GCA_016839245.1 Candidatus Thorarchaeota archaeon | reverse complement strand
TGAGTAAGGACGTAGAGAAAGCAAGATCGTTTTTAATTAAGTATTCTAAACGATTTCACTTTGGGACAGATTGCGTTGCATTCTCACAAGACAAGGCGTACTATGATGGTCGTTATCTTGCACTACGGTTACTTTTCGAAACAGATGTCAGAAATGAACCACTGCCATTTATTGATGCTGACACGATGAATAGCGGTGGACATTCATAAATGGATTGAATCTTCCTAAAGATATTCTAGATGATATTTACTGGGGAAATATTCATCGATTCTTCTCACGAATTCCATAGATTTCTGTCTGATTCAGCATTTTAACTGCCTGTTCTTGATGCCTCCAATTAGATTTGAGAGATACTAGTGGATCTAAGATATCTCATGTCGGATATTCTCGTAGCACATGAGATGAATCATTTACTAAAAAATAATTGAGAGACAAGTGAGAGCTCCTTCACATTTTTCAAACTCGCTCATATCTAAAGCAATAGTTTCAAAACCAGCTCTTTTGACAAGATTCAATGTTATAGGATGATTTGATGACATTATAACAGTATTATTGATAGTTAGAGTGTTCGCAGCATAAGCCTCAGCTTTCGGAACTACAATCTTTTCGAAATCTATTAACTGAGGATGCTTGTTAAATCTCTCACTAACAATAACTGTAGCATTACCAATATATGTGACATGGCTTTTCAGGTGAATGATTCGTGGATCTTCTATTGTTTTGATTGTTACATCTAGCCATTCCGATGTCTGCTTTATCCCTTCACTATTTGTTCTTTCAGTAATTCCAGAGATGAGAGAATTTGCAAGGTGAATAACATCTCCTCCTTCAATAGTTCCAGGTTCGATAACATGCTTGACTAGCTTGTATTCAGAGAGAATTTCTGAAATACTATCCACTTCTCCTCTTCTGCTTAGTTTTGCCATTCGTGTAATTATTGCCTTTTTTCCAGCAACTATTGCAGTATCTTCCACAAAACAAGAATCGGGATGCCTCTCATCCGGATCAAGACGAATAAGTTCAAGACCCAACTCTGTGAGTATTTCGCAATATTTAGCATGTTGCTCTTTGGCTAGACCTAAGTTTAGTAGATGGCGCATAGGATGTGAAGAGATACAACCCGAGAAGCTTCTTGGAGGAGGTCGAACAATAGCGCATTTCATTCTACTTCACTCTGATTATTTATTCTAATGTCACTTGAAAACAATCCTCATTAGACATAAATAATCATCTGAAACTCAAGTACTCAGGAGTGTAAGACTGTGAATAGATGGTGTCCACTTACTCTTTGTATCATCCTTTTTTTTAGTACGATTATAGCTACAGAAGGCCCATTTATTCTTCAATTCAGTTCATCAAGGATAATGAATACTGCAATAGATGAAACAGCTCCAACAATCATTTTGGTGAGTCCGGAGAATGGATCGATAGTAAAACCATACTCCTGGATAGATATCGAGATCGAGGATGATGTTGCTGTTAGTTGTGTTATATATCAATGGGACTTCAATGAAAATGATACACTTGAAGAACCATACGACTTGATGGCGAAGACAAGCGAGTATCCCCATTACCTATACATCTATGCAAATGATACATCAAATAACTGGGCTTTGGCAAAATTTGTTTTCATTTCTGATGAAACAATACCCACAATTGACTTGGTAACGCCTGTGAATGACACTCTTCATTTATCTGGAGAACCGATCAATGCCACTGTAACTGACCTACACCTTAATTCTGTCATGTATTGTTGGGATTCTGAAATCAATGTCACATGGGATGCACCATATACAACTACTCTAATTTCAGGAGATGGTGAACACTCTTTTCGGATATACGCTAATGACTCTGCCGGTAATTGGGCAATGAAACAATTTCTCTTTGTTACTGATGACCTGCCACCTATAATCAATTTGATATCTCCAAGTAATGGATCATTGAATAAAGCCGCGACACAAGTTAGTGTAGGTGTTCAGGATGCTAGTCTTGACACGATTCTCTATTCTTGGGATGAAAGTAGCTCAAACCTGACAAGCACCGTGACTCCATTAATTACTCAGATACCCTCTGGAGAAACCTTGCATCATCTTTTCATATCTGCAAATGATACATTGGGTAGATGGACTTCTGCAGAGTATGTTTTCGAGGTAGATGATACGTCTCCCACTATCAATCTGATCAGTCCACTGAATGGTAGTCTCGTGCACTCTGGTATCGATGTTGATTTAGTCGCAAATGATAGCTCAGGAAATGTTACACTTTTCTATAGGTGGAATGGGGGAGATGATGCGACTGGCGTCATACATATACCTTCAGGAGATGGTGTACAGATCTTGGATGTTTATGTATATGATATCGTAGGAAATTCAGCTAGTGCAAGATATGTTTTCGAAGTCGATGACTCCGCACCAATAATAAATCATCCCCATGATATTCTTATCGACTTGAATGAAAAGTTTGCAAATGTTACTTGGAATCCAAATGACAGCCACCCCTTGAATTATACTATATATCAAAACGGAACTATTATCGAGAGTGGAACTTGGTACAATGGATTGGACATCATCCTGTTAATCAATACAACCCAGATTGCATGCTATAATTATACAATTATTGTGATTGACAGTCTTGGCAATTCTGTATCTGATACCATAATAGTCCAGATTGTAAATCCTGGCAGTTCGGAAATTGAGAATAATCATGATATTATTTTCATTATCGTAGTCAGTGGTGTTATTGGATTGATAATCATAATCGCTGTTCTCAATAAAAGAAGACAATCTGATTGATGCCGAGTGATGATAGTCATTATTGTTTATTGTTAGAGATTGTTATGAATTTGCTTAGAGGCATCTGATGTATTTTAGCAAGTTTCCACTTGCGTGTCTTACTACTAAACTCTACAATATCTTCGCGTGCCATATTTCTAAGATGATACGACACTGTACTCACTGTAACTGGAATCTGTTTAGCTATTTCTGAGGTAGAAGCTCCCATTACCTGAGAAAGATGCTCAAGAATTAGCGAACGTGTATGAAGTCCACTTGGTACATTTCTAATTCGAGAGAGGTATGCAAGACGGAGGAATGCCAAATAAATACGCCAACTGCCAAATTGTATAACTTTTACTTTTATTTTATGCTTCTTTAAGTGGTTCGCCAATTAAGTGTAGAAATGCTGCTGGTTCATTTCCCTCAGAAATCGGTCGAATGCGATAATTTTGATAATTGTGACTCAATTTTGCTGCTACCCTTGTGCCCATGAGTTTTTCAGTTATTCCAGCATTTTTTCCTCTCCAGAGGTAAATTGTTTTGGCAGAATGTACAATAAAGACTAGCACCTTATTTGTATCAGTTTCAACTTTATTACTTTTAGACTCCACAAGCTTTGCTTGAATGATTTCAAAGGCTTCAACCATGGCACTTTCCACTCGATATTCTTCTTCTTTCTCTCTTATGAGGTTTGGGTGCAAATATTATTATCCAAAAAATCGTTATATGTATCATTCCTTACTATGATATTGCTAAGATGAGATAATAGGCGACGAGAAAGGGATAATTCACAGGGAACGGAGCAAAAAAAAGTGTCTAAAGTATCATCTGGAATTAAGTTCATTGATAGAGAACTTAGAAGGATTGATTTTGATATCGGTGGTCTTACAGTTTCTTTTCCATTAAATGCTATTCCAGACGAAGTCTATGAGGCAATGGCTGGTGCAATCCATAGATCTTATGCACCTCAACAGAATTTGAATGAAATATATATGTCAACACTCATGAAACCAACTGTATCAACATTGAATACATCTCACATTTTTCCAATCAACTCAGCAAAGAAAATTCTCAGGCTGACATTGAGTGATGAAGCCATTATGGAGTCAATTGATGAACTCGAAGGAGAAATGCTTGCATTTCAGGGAAGGCCATTCAAAGAAACGATGGATGAGAGAATCGAACTCTATCAGAAAATTCTCCTCGATGATAAGCGGATAGATAGATTCAGGTTTGGTGCTGTTGAAATGTTTGGGGATCAGACGTATCAGAATATTAAAAGTGATCCCAGAATCACACTGAATATGTTTTGGACACAAGATAAACATCCTGAAGCTCGTAGTTTTCAAATCAATTGTGTTGCAGAGATAGCTCCACCTGGTGATCCCTTTTTCCGTTATATGCGGTTCATGCGACAGCTCTTCAGCTCACGACTTTTAAATCTACGAGGCAGTGAAGAGTATATCTGTGCTTACAAATTTTGGGTCTGTGAGTCAAAAGACAAGTCTCTTGAAGAAAAAGCTGGATTTGTCCCTTAGTCTAATAGTTAGTCACTCGCAGAAGTTTTTCTGGAAGCTCCTCTATGGAGTTAACATCTAACAATACACCATGAGCTTTTTTCACTAGTTTTTCAGCGGCATCAGGATTATGTTCAAAGGAAGGAACCAATAATATCATCTTTATGCCAAGAGGTTTCATCTGTTCAACTAAATCTTCGCAGATCTGCTGATCACTGAGATACATATCCGTTGAAAACATGAAGATTTTTTCCTTTGCTTTTGTATCTTCAAAATTGCGGAGTGCTAACTTAATTGATTCAGCTCCTCCAGTTCCGCCTCCAGCACGCACTTCTAGCAGATCAGCAGCAACTTTTTCCAGGGCAATATTTCTGTTAGCTATCTCTTTCACCACGTGCGTAACACTATCAAAAAGGACAACACCAAAATCATCTTTTTTGATGCCATAAAGCCCCGCCATAACAGAAATCGCGAGCATTCCAAGTTTCTTTGGAGAATCCATCGAACCACTCTTGTCAAGTGCCCAATAGAATGCTCGATGACCTTGATAGGTTTCTGTCACTAGAAAATCAGATGGATCAAGGACTTTGAAACTTGTTCTTCCCTGTGAAAGCAATACATCTATGGTTTCTTCAAGGTCTATGAGGTCGATATCATCGCCAATTCGATAGGGTCGTACAGTTGTTGACTCTTGAATTCCACCCAACATACTGGATCCCATTGTCTGTCTAGCATACCTCATACCAAGGTCAATGAGTAACCTTTTCGCAATTTCCAGCAATCTCTTTTTGAGTTCAGGAGGTAGTTCATCGCGGTAGGTATACCAGATTTTAATGATGTTTGTAGAAGGACCACCTAACAATCCACCGAAGGCCATATCTGCTCGGTCTTTATCATATGACCCTGTAGGAGTAGGAGGTTGAGCTCCATAACCTCTGGAGTACCTTCGATGCATTCCTATACCTGGTGTTCCAAGAGCTGCATGAAGATTCTCATGAGCAACAGCTCCAAGAGCGCTTTGATTACCCATCTGTGCAGCTAGATCGCCCAATTGTTGTAGTTGTTGAGGTGAGAGACCTGATGCAGACATTAGGTTATGGAGTCTTTCAAAATCCTTGACGCCAGCCTGTATCAGTTTTTTAATGACTTCGAATGATGGGTTGATTAGTTCAAGTATTTCTTCCTCAGACATCCCAAGTCGTTCGCCAGCCTTCTTTATAGAATTCTGGGATGGCACCTGACCTAGCTTTGATACGTGCTTTACTGTTTGACGTAAATGAGTTTTAGTTGGTGATCGTTCCACAGCACCATTGGCTAATTTTTGCATTGCCTTATCCCATTGTTCCTTTGAATGGTTGTCAAGAAAATCTTGAGATTTCCCATTGCTCTTTGCAAGCATAGATCGTAAGAAATCAGAAGGAGATGATCTTGAATCAGCACCTTCAAGAAGACTCTCTATTTCCTTCTTGAGTAGATTATCCCAATGTTCGTTAGAACGTGCATTTTCAGATAACTGCTGCAGATCGACATTACTAGCTGCTCCTGATTCATATTGCCTATCGTATTGCTCAAGAAGGTCATCCATAATGTCTTTGCCACTAGCGTCTTTGATTTTTTTAGCAAGTGCTAAGGCGTCACTCAAAGAAAACTTCTGAGGTGCATCTTCAATGAGTCCATCAATATTCTCAGGTACCCTTCCAAGTTCTGAGGTATAATCTGCAGCTTCACTAAGGTCATTGAGAGAATCCTGTAATTGCTTATCCATCGACTTCTGCTCATCCTCACTGAGTGTACCTAATTCTTCCATGTGGCGTAGTGCTCTAGCAGCAGTAGAAGTATCTCTGGAGCATAAATCTGCAAATTCCTTCTCAATATCTGAATCACCCCTAAGAGATTTGCCAGCAATCTGCTCAGCTGCATTTGGAGAATTACATACATCGTCAAGACAGTCAAGAACCTGAGAATTTTGGATGTCCTGAGAAGTTAGACCTCCAAAGCGTTCTTTCAACTCAGATCCAGAGGTTTCTTTGA
Source organism: Candidatus Thorarchaeota archaeon (assembly GCA_016839245.1). The sequence continues at coordinate 114,651 of JAEOUN010000092.1, read as the reverse complement.
GTTCATCATCACTGGTGATTCCACGTAGAACAATTTCACCATCTGTTAGATAATCTTTGGCAGCATCATAAAGAAATTTGTCATCTTTCTTTCTGAGTTCAAGAAGGTAATCGTAACCAGCTTCCACCTTATCTTTCTTAATCACCTTTGCAAGTTCTTGTTCTCGTCGTATCTGATCCATCACTGCGTCAAGAGCCGCAGATTTGGCGGCAGCAATTGTAGCTCCATTATCCGGGACATCAGTTTTCTTTTCCTCTTTCTCGCGGCCTAGTAAGATGTCTTCAGCGACCTCTCTCGCGGTGTTTTGATCAGGTGGAAAAGTTGTATACACAGCTGATTCTAAAAAGTCCTCAAGTGTAAGTTTCCCATTGCGAAAATACCTTGCCGATAGTAACATAGGTATGGATTGTGTTTGACGGACACTTGGTAGCTTTGTGATATCTTTTCTATTTCGCATCCTTTTAGTGAATTCATGAGCAAATTGAGGGGCATTACTTGGGATGGGTGCAATCTTTGGAAGTGCCGCCATTTGTATTAACTCCCAAGAGCTCTACGAACTAAGGAATTCACTGCAGGTTCTACTTCAATTCCAGGTCTGTATCTGAGAGCTCCTACTAACACATATGTCGCAGCCTTTGAGAGAATACTATGGCTTATTGTCTTCTCTTTCTCGCGTTTCGCCATCTCAGCAGCCAATCTTGCAATGGAGATTCCAGCACGAATACTGGCAGGTATCTCAATATCAGTACTTATTCTTGTAGCAGATACAAGATTGTAAATCTTCTCGAGGGCAGCATCTGAGAGGTTATACTCAGGGCTGTTCATTTTAATAATCTCTAATTCGGTTTCCTTTCGAGGATATCCAAGACGTATCCAGACCCTGATACGGTCTCGAAGAGCTTCACTCAAACGATGTGCGCCACTCATCTCTTCTGGATTCATTGTCAGTACCGGAAAGAATCCTTCAGCAGCCTTAATCCGCCCTAATCGTTGGACACTTATTGAGCCTTCTTCAAATGGATCAAGTAGAGAGTTTTGCACATATTCACTCAATCGATTACCTTCATTGAGTCCAAAGACACCACCAGCAACCATACTCTTGAGTAGAGGACCGGGTTCAAATGCCTCCAATGTGAAACCACTGTTAAGTACAATACTTGGATTGAACGCTCCAGTCAAGTGTGATGGTCTTACTCCCTCATCTCCCGTAACCCAGTATAATTCTCGTCCAGTCTTCTCAGCATAAGCACGAAGAAGCAAAGTCTTACCTGTGCCTGGTGGGCCCACGATTCCGGGTATCAGGTGTGCATTCTCACAGTCCTCAAGGACTTCAAAAGCATCAGCATACTGCTCCTTTATGACAATACGTACTTTTTCCTTCTTAGCTGCAGCTAAGCGCTCTTCGAAATTCTTTTTGAAAAGTTCCATCTCATTCTGCAACATAATGCCCCCATTCGAGTATTAGGGAGTCCTTTGATAGGGTATATAATCTACACCCAAAACGAATGTTTGTATGATAAGCATTACTCTGTAGTAAATATGCATTACATCTTGCCAAGTTCTGGATATGCAAAGAGGGCAGGATGACCTCCAGTATGCCAGAAGATTGTTGGCGTCTTAGTAGTAATATCACCGTTAAGAGCCATTCGCATCAATGCAAGACCCGCCTTTCCAGTATAGACAGGATCTAAAAAGATTCCATCCATTTTTGCAAACATATCAATAGAAGTTCGAATTCTATCAGTCAGAACACCATAACCGTCCTCTAAGAACCGATCATCGATGGTAATTTTTGGTTTGAAGTCTTCAACCTCCGGAATCTCATCAATCATTCGATTTATGATATCACGAATTCTCTCCTTAGAGGTCTCTGCATCATAAAGGACACTCACACCTATGATATCAACATCCATATCGAGCATGTGTGCTCCTACAATTAGCCCAGCCATAGTACCTCCAGTTCCATTTGCTACAACTACCTTCTCAGGAGTAAATCCCAACTCTTCTGATTGCTTTTGTAATTCTTCCATCGCTACAGCATAAGCTATCGAACCAATAGGTACAGAAGCGCCAGCTGGAATTGCGTATGGATTGAGTCCAAAATCCTTCAGGGTTTCTATGACTTCTTCCATTCGTGTCTGCAGAGTCATCAGGTTGTCATCGGGATAAAACTTGATTTCAGCTCCAAGCATACTATCTAAGAGAAGGTTGCCAGTATAAGTTGCAGGCTCTTCTCCAGCGAGAAGTAAAATACAACGTAGGCCTGTTGCCGCGCACGCAAGAGCAGTCTGCCTACAATGGTTGCTTTGAATCCCTCCAATAGTGACCAGAGTATCAGCTTTGTTTACTTTTGCATCGCCTACGACAAATTCGAGCTTACGGATTTTATTACCTCCAATAGAAGGTCCGGTGAAATCATCACGTTTAATCCATAGTTCATCAAGACCAATGGAAGCTCCCAGATTCCTAAGTCTATGAAGAGGAGTGGGTAAATATGCAAACCGCTCACGAGGGTACCTATCAAACATCTCAACCACTTACACCAGTTAACCATGAAACTAGCAACATTAGGATTGCGGTCAGTATTCCAGCAAAGAGTGTCTTCGCTCCATAGGACCAAATATTCTTCTTAGAGACTGCGCCGAGAAAGAGACCGAGGGTAAAGAGAAGTAACATACAGATTGCTATTGCAATATAGAATGCAATGTGATAGCCTAGAATGCCCATAGGTACAAAAAAGAGTGGAATAATAATAATGAATGCTGCAACTGCAGGTGAGGCTCCATCGATAATTGCCACGACTACTGAGGTAGTCCTACCGGCCTTAGCATACATTGATTCACTCATATCAGTTAACATAGCTCTACCTAAGTCTTCAACCTCGCGATCTCTCTCTGCACTTTCTGCCAGATATGACCCACTAAAGCCCGAAATAGCCATAGCTATGCTCGTACCTGCCGCTGCAAGAAGAATTGCATTGAAACCCGGTTCTGGATTGACTGGATCAATTGTAAAGAGTCCACCAAGAATGAGTCCAAGCATCGTAAGAGCACCATCAAAAGCATTCATTGCAAGGTACCTTCGAGCAATCTCAACACCTCGCGTAAGTTCTAATGCTCTCATAATCCGGTCAACACGCCCTCCATCATGGGAGGGGAATCGTTTATTCTCATCAGTTTCTTCGTTCACAGAGACCTTTACTCCGTGTTTAGATAATACGAGTTCTCCTGAAACTTGGTTATAAGTTGTATGTATCTGCCAAAAAAGCAGAGAACATTATTATCCATTCGAGAGTAGAAGTGCTATTAATATAACAAGCAAGATGAATGCACAAAGAAGTTGCAGCCAACACTCACAGATTCTAGTACAACAACCCTTACTCTGTTGTTTTTCCGGTTCTCTATCTGAACCTCCATAGTCGCCAGGCATCGGTATCTCAGTCATTATTATCACTCTATCTAAAGTGCTACTAAGTATGGTTCATTATCATTCTGACTTATGAGCATTCCTAGGCTCTATACTGCATGGAATTGAAATTCCATTGGAGCAAATTGAATTCATAGATGTTTTAAGCCTTGGAGTAACAAATAAGATAAGTCGAATTTAACATTCGAAGCACGCGGTTAAGAGGAGATTTCCTTTGCCTGAGGAAAAAAAAGTCTATACAATCTTTGATAGACCTGTAGGATTAAGGTTTGTTGGATTATTACAAATGGCATTTGGAGTTACTGGACTTTTAGCTACGATTGGTCTTATAGTCGCATCTATTGTTGGAAGTTCTGAGCTACCTGGTCTAATTGGATATGTTTACGCCTTTCTTGTCTTTTCAGGGGTGGCTTTACCTTGTCTAATCATCGGCAATTATGTTGATGACATGCGAAAAAAGGGAGTCATTGCTCAGATTGGATATAGTCTTATTTCGATGGTCTTGGCAAGCTTATTCCTCTTTGTTCGCGGCGTGCATTATGTCTGGACAGTTCCACTATTTGATACTGAGATTTATTTGGCAATCAGTAATTTAGCAATGTTCATTGTACTTTCTCAGGCATCAATCATCCTTTATCTTGTCTTCTCCTGGAATAGAGTGGTTCCTCCTGAAGGAGTTGAGGTCATACGAGATAGGGGCGAAGCAAGACGAGTGGAGCGAAATCTTGTACCACTTCCCCTTTCTCCTGTAGTAATTGGTTCTGATGGCGTTACTGAATTATCTCCAGATGACTCATTGCGTGTGCTAGAAGCAACTAAAGTTGTTACAGAAGAAGGTATGGCTATTCTCTGCTCTAATTGCGGAGGTGCAACGCCACTAACAAAAGTTGAGAATAATCGACTTCAATGTGATTACTGTGGTGTTAGTTTAGGTTTAGGCGGCGTCTTTGTGCCATGTGCAAATCATCCTGAATATCTTGCAGCTACAACATGTTCTGTATGTGGCGAACACTACTGTCGAAAATGTCTCACTGCGCAAGAACCACCAGTTGATCCTCGTTGGAAAGGAGAAGTAATTTTCCTATGTCAGAAATGTTTTGAAGGACGATATAGACCTGCAGTCACAACGACATCATTTGTAATTCCAATCAATGAGTTATTCTCAAAGGCAGGTAGTAGATTTCAAACTGTAGGTCGAATATATTCTCGCTTTCTAGGTGCATATGGGGGGATATTGAAGCATCTATGGCGTTTACCACTCGAATTGCTTGCTAGTGTTGGGAAGAGTGGTGGCGGAAGTAATGACAATTGCGTTGGCGCTCTTCTTATTATAGTCATAATGATTATTGCGATTCCAATTCTCGCTGGGCTCATACTTCTTGTTGGAGCTATTGTTATTATTCCATTTCTGTTCTATGCTGGCTTGATTGCAGTTACCTATGAGGCTATGAAGGTAATTCGAAAAACTGACTTTCAATCACTTGACTCAGTTAGAATACAGAGTATTGTTGAAAAGAAGAAACCAAAGGTCAAAGAATCAAAACTACGACCTGCTACACGATCCTGGGAGGAAGAACATGTTTCACGCCCTCTCTATATGCAACAATTAAGAGAAGATGATCGACGCCGTAGAGCCAAAGAAGAAGAGCAGCGACGACGTCAAAGCGAAAGGACATCACAGTCATTTTGGGGGGAGAGATATTGAGTTTGGGCGAGAATTATATCCGGTGCCCAGTCTGTGGAGGAAAAGTCTTCATATCTCACAAGGATAGCGTGAATTTCTGTGAGTATTGCTCAAGTCCAGTTCTTGGACCAAGCCAAAGCAGGGACTGTACAAACCATCCTGGTGTACTAGCAACAGAGATTTGCCACGTCTGTGGTGACCTCATTTGCGATGAATGCGCAGAGAAACGTGTTGGTGACTATGGAGGAAAATTACTAACCATTGTCAACTGCACAAAGAAAGGGTGCATATCAGAGAGTACTTGGGCTAATCCCTTGAATCAGGAGTATCAAAAGCTAGCCAATATGGATTGGGCAGATAGGGCTGATAATTTGATTCTCAGAATCACGGGGATCGGAGCTGTGATTATAATGGTCTTCGAATTGATCTTCATTCTGGGTATGCTCTATTTCCAATACTTTACTTCATTTGGGAGTCTGATACCAACATGGGGACTTTTCCCTGGGCTTGTAATGATAATTCTAATGATTATTGGAAATCTGATTGCGGCAGTGATGCTGCAGACTGCATTGCAGGTGTATATTCATGAGCGGCAATTATCATCGGGATTATTACTACTCATCCTGCTAATTATTGAGGCTGCATATTTACTGTGGAGAGGTTTCTTCTTTAATCTACTACAATTACAAAATCCATTCTTTCTACCAATACTACTAACTGCATTTATCTTTGGAACAATACTCATCTTTGTAGGGTCTCTCACCTCTATTTACATAGGCAATAAGAAACGTGTTCAAATAAATAAGGCATTGAAGCAACTGGGTCTCTCTGCTTAATCCCGTAATATGATGATTCAGTATTTCATATTGGATTCAAATATTCCCAAAGTTATCTCTTGCTAGTAATTCAAATTTGTTGCTTAGCTGGATATATTTAATTAATTTCCAAGCAATCGCCACGGCATGATAGAGGGTCGAAAGTTTCTGCACTTTTTTGATTCTGAAGAATATGATAGGATTGTTCCGCAATCAGATGAAAAAAGGAGATTACCACCTCCTCCTTTCCAACAACCCTATCCCGAGAATGCCACTCTAATAGATCTAGTATTGCCTGACAAATTTACTATAGGTATGGCACCTTTTCTTGATCTAGTAAATAATAGAAAGAGTAGAAGAAAATACACTGCAGATCCACTTACATTAGAAGAACTATCCTTTCTCCTTTGGAGTACTCAAGGAGTAAAACGAGTTCTGAAATCAGGTCGTGGTGTTCTTCGTACTGTTGCCTCTGCTGGTGCGAAAAGCCCCCTTGAAACATACCTTGTGATTAACAGGGTACTTGGACTTAATCCTGGTCTCTATCGTTATATATCCTTTAGTCATCAACTGCTATATGTTAAGGCAATTGATGATGCAGAAGAAGTAATAGGAAAACTAACATATGACCAGAAATTTGTTGGAACAGCTCCGGTCATTTTCTTTTGGACTGCCGTTCCATATCGAACTGAATGGCGTTATACTATTCTCGCCCACAAATTCATTGCCATTGATCTTGGTATTTCATGTCAGAATCTCTACATGGCCTGCGAAGCTGTTAACTTGGGAACGGTTGCTATTGGTTACTACGAACAGGGTAGACTAGATACTCTATTTGATCTAAAAACAGATGAGGAATTCGTTGTATTAGTAGCTCCTGTTGGAAGATATCCAAAAGAAAAGAAACTTGTAGATTTCTTCAAGTATCCCAAAAAAGCCATCAATTCAGAAGATCTAATGCGTTTGCAAGGGAAATATAGACGTACGAATTTAGTTGAATTTGTTGTCAGAGATGGCGAGCTCTATATTAGAATAGGAGATTTTGAAGAAGCTCTTGAACCTTATAATGAATTGGAGTTTATAGGCGATTTAAGTGCTAAAGCTATTCGGTTCGTCTACACAGAGGAAGGCAATCCGATGAAGATTGATGTATTGACAGTCGATGATAATGAGATTGAATTATTACCAGTAGAATAGTATTGCATCTGTATCAGGCACTTTGCAAACTATTGATTTTTTATGTAAGAATTGATAATTGTCATGTACTGAGAATCCGTGTTTCCAATGTCAATATTATATTTCTAGGGATTTTTTCATCCATCCTTTGAATACACTATAGTTATTTTTTTTCATTAACAACTATCAATTCCTGTCGATTTTTCGACAATATTTACTACAATACTCATTGTATTTTTATGCCAATTATTTGATGTATTAAATTACCTTTATATGGTACATAATGTACCATTTTTAGGCATTATGATAATAAGATTTGTATCGATAATTAATTGAACTATTTTGTGCGATATCATCAATACTATTAATGTGGTGTGGCAAAGGTCTATTACTGGTTTTATTAATCTTCAACATAAATATTTCATATACTCAGTTTTTGGGACATATGGTCTATTACATGCTTTTTCGACTAAACAAGCAGGATTATTTGCAGGAAAAGGTAGCAGTACACGGTAAATGTGTATGACTTCTCATGGTTCTTTACCCTGAAATGACTAACTGTATTTAGAAACTGAATACGGATATTTATTATAATTTAATTGATTTAGGCGCTTAAGAATATTTGATTATTAAGTGCTGTAGGATGATCCTATTGCTGAAATATTCATCCTCTGAAAGTGAGGGTACTAAATTCCTCTACATAGTATTGAATAGGATATATTATGGGGAAACAAATAATAGACATTTTATAAAATATAAATAAAATAATTCAAATGAATAATTATCACTGAGAAAACTAACCTTTCGAAAAATCGACAAGTATGCATACTTGAATGGAAAAAGTGGAAAATTAGAGGTAATTGAAAATTTACACCAAAACGAGTGTCTTGCAGATGGACAGATTTGTGGTGATTATGGAATATGACTCGTGAAAACTATCCTATTGTATGAAATACGAGTGTCCTGTAAGGTGTTTAACACCTGTAGAATAAAGATTCGTGAATTCTTGCTCCTCGTTAGAACAATCACATATCTTTTATATGCCGAAGGAAGAGAACTTAGCACAGGTACAAAAGCTCACTGCAATACAAGCAAAATATAAGTCTAATTAACTATCGAATTAGGCTTGTATAATGCAGTAAGCTGCGCGCATAGAACACAACATGAGGCTACTCAATGGTCACCATCTTCATCGTCGATGACGAAGCAATTCTGCACCGGCTCTACAAAGATGTCTTTTCGATCGCTGGTCATGAAGTAGTAGCAGACGCTTTTGACGGTGCAGAGGCTGTAGAGAAGTATTTGATATTGAATCCAAAGCCTGATGTTATTATTCTAGATCACAGAATGCCAAACAAAGATGGGATGCAGACCATGAAAGAGATCTTGGAGCACGAGCCAAAAGCCAAGATTGTCTTCATCAGTGCTGACGCGAATGTTCGCGAACAGGCAATGAGTAATGGCGCCGCTAGTTTTGGACTTAAACCTGTGACAATTCGTCACATGCTTGATCTTGTAGAAAGTGCAGTATCTGAATGAATATTGACCATATAGGATGACATGAGTCGACTTCTAGGGGGTCGTTCGATTCTGATGAAAAAGAGTCATACTGGTATTATTGTTGCAGGCGAGGTTCCATTACTCAGAGTACTTCTAAAAATGGCTTTAGAGGATGCAGGGTTTGATGTTGTAGGTGAGGCAGAAGACACTGAGAACCTCCTAATTAAATGTAAAGGGAATAAGCCGTCTGTTGTGATTATTGATTTTAATATGGATCAGGTCGAAATCGTTCGTCTTATAGAGAATCTCTTGGACATTGATCCGATCGTAGCAATTGTTGTCATATCTGATGTTGTTGAGGGACAGACAGAGATGGTTCTTGCAGCTGGAGCTCGTGCGTTTCTTCAGAAGCCATTTAGTATGTATGATATGACTGATATTGTCAGGAAAGTCAAGCCGGTATACGAGTGATAGGAGCAGATGTAGACATTTATTGTATCTACTTTCCTAAAAAATCAATCTGGAAATCTTGCATCCGGAAATGCTACAATCCCCTCTGAACCAATCTTGAACATAATAGGTCTCATAATATGGCTAGCACCCCTCATCTTAACGACCCTCATTGTTCGTACATAATCTCCCGATGAGTGAATAGTATCTAATTTTACCACTCCATCACAAATGAAGAAGGGTAATTCATCATTTTGAGCAGTGGTACTTGCTTTCAACTCATGCGTGAGAATGACAGTATTGGTTCCATCTGCTATATCTCTGATGAATCCGTATACAAGCTGTCTCACCTCTGAATGTTCTCCTGCCAATTCAAGGAGAGGACCAATTCCATCTATTACGATGCGTTTCGCTCCAACTTCCTCAGCTTTCTTTCGAATCAAATCAGCTAGTCGGGGAACAGTAAATGGTTGTTCGCTTAATAATGGGTGATTGAAACTAACGACATACTCATAACTCGTATCCCTAGGTACAAGTTTCAATGTTCCACTAAGAATTGTGATACCTTCTGATTTCAATGCTTTTTGAGTGTCCCATCCAAAGTCAGACATATCGTCAATAATCATATCTTGAGTCTGGTCGAGTGTAACTAATATGCCCCTCTCTCCCTTTTCAAATCCATCAAACAAAAAATGCCATGTCAATATGCTCTTCCCTGTACCTGGACCTCCTGCAATAAGTGTCGATCTACCTTTTACATATCCGCCAGATAAAATCTCATCAAGACCTTTTACTCCGCTACTTACATGCTCCTTTGGCATTTTAACCACAATAATGGAAATACACTTAACGATTTAATCTTTCACACTTGATTGTACGAACAAGCTTTATCACTTACTAACTTAGAGTATGCGAAGGAAACCACTAGAAGCCTTTTCATGATATCATCAAAAAACGCGTTGAGGAAAATCAAAAGTCTAAGAGAGGATTTGTAGAACCTTGCCTGAAGATCCAATAATCCCAGAGTTTCTGATGTACCGACCTGGATTGGAAAATGTAGAGGTAGAGGAGATTGCAAATAGCCTATCTTTGCACGCAAGAAGCACAAAGGATCGATTTATGCTTTTTACAGACGTTCTGATAGAATTCGTCGGTGGGGGCGAATGGCGGAATAGAAGTTCTGCATTCCTAGCAATGTGCGCAAAGGCGTGTTTTCTCAGGGGAATGTATGGATATAATCAGATTCTCGCTAAGGATAACAATAACCTAACATGTAAAGGCTATGCAGCAGCGGCATATTGTAGACAAAGTCTCGATCCTCGATGGTTGAACAACCTTCGCAATATTACGAATCAAACTTGGCAAGCTAAGGATTTTGTTGCTTTCTCAGAATTATCTGGTCAACTTGCATCTGTCTTGATGGATCTTGGTTATACGGATCATGCTCAAGAGGTGGCATCTGAAAGTATTGATAAAGTGACTCTTGCAACTGCTCAAAATCCTGAAATTCGTAATATCGTGCAAGCTGCTTTGCTTAGAACACGAATTATCCTCGCATTCATATCAGGATATGCTGATTCTCGCGAAGAATCATTGATACGATTAGACTCAGCATATGATACTGCGGTTCTTCTCGATGATAGATTAGCAATTAATGACATCAGATACTATAGAGCAAGAGCTCTTGAAGATATCAATGAACATGACAGAGCCATGGTTCTCTGTCGAACTGCTTTAAGAGAATATGAACGGATGGGTTATCTTCATGGAGTAGCTGATGCTCGAAATCTTAGAGGAGTTACGCACATTAATCTAGGACAGCTACAGGAAGCACGGGATCAGTTTGAAGAATTACTAATAATTCAACAACAATTGAATAATCAAGTAGGTCTTGCTCGAACTCTGATAAATGTAGGTGAAATTGATCGAACACTTGATCAGATTGACCAAATGGAAATCTACAATCGAAGAGCTCTGGAAATTAGTCAAGAAGCTGAATACATGCGTGGCATAACTGTTAGTACAGTGAATCTTGGTGATGTTGCACTGAGAAAAGGAGATACCCAATTAGCATTGCAACATTATAAAGCAGCACTCAAATTAGCTGAAGGTGCTGGAATGAAGCAGACTCTGGCTTTGGCTCATTTTGTTACAGCTGATGCATATTATATTTTACAAGATTTCGATACAGCTATAGAGCATTATGGAAAAGCAAAGTCTGTATCTCTTGAAATCGCACACCTACTCTATGCATTCAATGCAGACATTAGTAAGGTAATAACAATCTGGGCTAAAAATGATAGTCCAGATAAGAAACTCATTGAGTTCATTAGAGAAACAATGGGACCTCTTCCTAAATGGCTGAATACTTCTGATTCTTCACTAATGACAGATGTCAGAAGGAAAGTCATAGAAGATCCTGCATCTGATAATGATCTTTGTATTTTTTATGATGGAGAAAAGAGCTTCGAGTGTCGGGTTGAACGACAAAGAATGCGAAAAGAGTGTTTTGGAAATCTGTATTGGATGGGAACTTTATGTCCTCATTTTCTTAAGTTCATGAAGACAATTGAAACATAACCCATTTTTCTAAACATTCATATCTATATGATGGATGGATGCTCCGAGAAGTGCCAAGATGTTAACTAGTAAGAAGATCAAGCTCGTTCCCTTAGAGGAGCGACACCTTGATGACATCATGAAAAGATGGAATGATCCAAAATTGAGAAAGTTTCTTGGTGGATTTATTCCTCATTCAAGGGAGGCAGAGCTTCAATGGATTCAATCGACAATAGAAGACATGAAACGACGAAAATCCTTTGTCTTTGCCATCGAAAGAATTTCAGATGATTCATTCATTGGAACAATTGCATTACATGATATTGACTGGCTATCTAAGAATTGCACATTAGGTATTGCAATTCACAGTGAAGCGAATTGGGATAAGGGATATGGTTCTGAAGCAATTTCATTGCTAGTTCATTTTGGATGGAATCACCTCAATCTCAATAGAATTGAACTAAGTGTTCATGATTTCAATGAACGCGCGAAGCATGTTTATGAGAAACTTGGCTTTGTTAAATTTGGTACTGCACATCAAAAATTCTACATAGATGGAAAATATGTTGATACTCATTATATGGAATTATTCAGGAAGAATGATTAATACAATTATTCTAGGAATAAATGAGCAACATATCCTTATATGAAAATTTATCGGATTTGATGAGGCGCAAGCAAGGGGATACACAACATGAGCGCTGAAGGTGCAATTCCTCCCAGTATAAGGGATGCACTGGACTCTGAATCAGGCTATATTCTAATGGTAACAGGAAATCCAGGAACTGGGAAGAGTCTATTTGTACAAGAACTATTTAGACTCTATGAAAATTCTTTTCTGATTCTATCTGACGCAGAGATTACAACCGCAAGCGAAAAGAGTCTATCCTCTCTTCATAATTGGAATAATCGGCATGTCATTGCGCACTACTGGAGAAACATACATCCTGATTCCTATTATGAATTATCACTACAAGAGCAAATTGCGAAACTTCTTGGCGGCAATGATATTTGCCAGGACCCATCACTTGTCATAATTGACTCATGGTCCGATTTCATGATGCCCCTTAGTTCTCAACAGAAAACAGAGATTCAGCAATCACTTATCTATTCCACTAAGTCTGAAAACAAAAAATTAGTTCTTGTCGTTGAAGGCGCCGGTGCTAATAATCAACCAGTACATTTGGATTATTCTGCAGATGCGATTATTCGCTTAGAACGACTATACTATAATAATCGCATGTTTCGTCAGATGTCAATTGAAAAAATGCGCTCAAAAGCGGTACATCAGGACAAATTCTTGTTTACATTAGACCAAGGTTATTTCAGCTTTATACCTTGGTATAAACATCAATTTCCACCAATTACAGTAGAAAGAGAGCCAATAGAAGATCCATCAAAGGATAAAATCTCCTCTGGGAATAGAAGTCTTGATGCAATTCTTGGTGGTGGATTTGAACAAGGTATGTTAAGTCTAATAGAGATAGAGAATCTTGCTGTTCCCTATTTGGAGACAATATACATTCCTTTCTTATCTAATCATCTTCAATTGAAAAGGCCAGCTGTAATCCTTCTTCCTGAAGGTTGGTCGCCGGATCGATTCATCCATGGTCTAAGTCATTTTGTAGATGAGAAATACATCAAAGAGCAAGTTGTCTTCTTTGGTCGCCACGCCATTGGTAGTCATTCAAATGTGCGTACAATTGATGATGATCCTTGGAAAACATTGCAGGAAATCCGCTACGAAGCAATGCAACTAGAACGTAAATTCGGTAGATTCGCAACAGAGTTGTTCTCCTTAGATATGCTAGAAAATAAATATGGCATAAATGATGTGAAAGGTCTACTAGCAGAAGTGACTGCTGCACTCCCAGCAAGTAAGAGGACTGCAATTTCCATCTTGAGTCAGCAACAGATGCTAAAGAGTGAATCCATTGCTTATTCAATCCATTTGAAAGTTCAAGAATTGAATGGTGTATTGAGTGTCTTTGGAGTTATTCCACGAACCAACTTTTTAGCTGTGCGACCTTTGCTCTCAAAGGGCTTCCTTGATTATGAACTAATACCTATAGTATGAGGTGAGTGAATGGATTTGAATATTAAAAAAATCCTTGTCGTCGATGACGAAGAACTTACAACAGAGTTAGCAAAGACATTCCTTGAAAAACACGGATTCGCGGTGTTAATAGCTACTGATGGAGAAACAGCTCTCAACTTGGCTTACACCGAGAAACCCGATCTCATTTTACTTGATGTGATGCTACCTAATATTGATGGCTTCACTGTCTGTAAGAAATTAAAAGAAGATGACGACTTCAAAGACACTCCTATCTTATTGTTTACCGCTAAGGGACTCAGCAGTGATATGGAGCGCGGTGAAGAAGTGGGTGCTGATGAGTATATAGTAAAACCATTTTCAGGAAAAGCCTTGGTTGCTACGATTCACAAGCATCTTAACAAGGATAAATAAAAAGAAGAGTGGAATCTATGTCAGGAGAACCAACAGTAACCGGTTCACACTTGAATATTATAGAGCATCTACTCACAAAACCGCCTCCTGGATATGTATTTTTGATAATTGCATCTCAAGATAGTTATAGTGACTTATTCCTTCTTACTTTGATACGTTATGCACTTGAACGTGAGCTATCGACCTTGGAGGTTGTAACTGAAGCCAGAAACAGGAAGCTCATGGCTGAATTAGCTGAGAAACAAAATGAGAAATTTCAAATTCTAGAAGTAGCATACGGACAGAAAACAATGGGTGTCTATACATGCTCTCCACATCTTCACGAAATCAACATTCAACTTCGGAGTCTGAGAAAAGATCTTAATCCAAAGCTCATAACCTTTGAAGGATTAACACCTCTTCTCATTGATTTTTCTGCGCGTGATGTTGTGCAATTCTTCAAAGAATGTGTTGAGGAGAGTATCAAAATAGGTTCAAATGAATTTTACTTGGTTCATAACAATACTGCAGATTCAGTGACAATTAATCAATTATTCTCACTTGCCCAAGGAATTATTTCACTTACAACTACTCAAGGTAAACACTATCTTACAATCATGAAAGCTAACGGAGTTGAATTACCTTACAAATCCATAGAATATGTTCCACGAATGTCAAATTCCAAGACCTCTGAATGGGAAATTGTTTGGAATTGGTAAGACATCACTCTGTATCAACAAAAAACTCTTCATCATTTTCTTCTTGTTCATTTGATTCATCAGAAACAGGCTCTTCATGAGAACTAAACAATGATTCAAAGAGTCTTAGAGTCTGTTTTACAGTTTCAGTCCAGAGATCCAGTGACTCTTCTTCATCATCAGTAGCTGATTGCCTTACGGGATTAATTAGTGATCGGACTTTTTGACAACTTTCCTCATCCCAATTACATTGATTCATAATATCCTCAATACGTCTGATAATTTGTCCGCGTAATGATGCAAACCGCATCCTTTCTTCATCGATTTCAAGTAACCTTTGATTGACCTTACCTAATTCATTTAGAAGTCTACGAATTGCAGTCACATCTGGTCGTGCATCAGGTATAACAAAACCCTTTGGTATTATCAATCGACTAGTGCTTCCACGTCTCGTGAAGCGTACAAAGAATGCATCTGGTTGAATAGAGGTAGAAAGACCAAATCTAGCATTCAATCTATAATATACTCTATCTGGCCCCAATTCACTCTCCCCATGATAACTCTCAATTAGACCTGCATCTTGAAGTGCTTCTAGATGTTTGAAGACACCTCTCTGAGTAAGTCCCAAAGTCTTACTTAACTCATAGGGATACCTCTCGCCCTGTGCAAGAAGCTGCAATATTCTTCTTCTTGTGACACTTCCTAGAGCTTTGAAGACTTTGTCAAGATCATCAGGTCCACTTTGTGACATTGACTCAATCCTTCTGTTGTTTGATTTTATGAAGATATTCCCAATATTGGCTATAGATAGTCCACTTTTTGCCATATTGTATATAGAAATGTAAGCCACTCGATGTAAAGGTTGCTAGGTTCCCAGAGATCTAACCCGGAATTGGCTGTCCATTCAGGGAAGACACTTTGGTTGTCCTCTGAATTCGTAAGCATTTCATTTTCTCCTTTGATAACCGAGAGTCGTAGAATCCAAAATGATAGCGTATTCTGCTCTACATTATCTAGGATACCAATTGGTATATTAGCATTTAAGGATTGTCAAGGAGGCGCTTTTCCATATTGGATTTCTGTTTGAAATCATCTTTCTCAATTCGTTTAGATGTGTTTTCTCTTCCCTGAGTTCTATATTTCTCAAGAATAGTTTCAGCTTTTTCATAGATTGGCCCTTGTCCAGTGAGATAACCTCCTGAAACTCCATCCTTTGATGAAATGATTGGTTTAGTTCCTCTCATGAGAAGGTATCTCAAAAATTCAAGATCCGTTACTTTTTTACCCATTTTTCTTTGATATCGCATTTTTTCTTCTTCCCATGTCAAAATATCGTGTTCTGTAAGCCCTTTGAAGAGCTTGTTTTTGAGTGGACCTTCTTGAAACATTATTACTATTCCTCTGAAAGTTAACCAAGGTTACCATTCTAAGATATCGCTATATTGGCTTGTGATACCAAGGAAATACTAAGTCAAGAAATTCAACCTTAACAGCGTATTTTTAGAAATAATCTTCATATTCTTTTCATTTAGATTCTGTACTAATTCACGAATTTCTCAATTATCATTTTCTCTCCTCGTATCAACCTTTAATACAAAAGGTACACCTTTGTCTGTCGTAGGAAAATCCCAATTTATGCATTGGTACCTTCATGACTAGGTTTCTCTTCTACCGATTTAGGCTCTGCCTTTGACTTCTCTTTTTCTTCAACTGAGGTAAATGTTGCAGCTTTATTCTCCTTATTTTCGGGAGCACGATGATGATACAAGCTCTCTGAAGATTTTCTAAACTGAGTGACTGCCGTCCAAGTTGCAGATTTGTCAGCCATATGTGTCAATTTCTTTACTTTGAACATAACGATAGCTGATATATCAATCAGAATTATGTTCATTATTAACAACGCGAAGGAACCAATTCCAATTTGCAGAACTATTGCATTTGCGGTTGCAATACCAAGGATTGCCATCATTGCTGCATTAACTGCAGGTGGCATAAGCGCAGCAGAAATTGCAACACCAACAAGAGATGACATATCTCCTCGTGTCACAGATACAGCTACTGCTGCCCCTGAGAATATTGCCACTCCTACATCCAATGCTGCAAATCCACCACGTCGAGTTATCTCAGTTATAGCTCCAGCCTCAAAATCAGCCTGAACTGCGGTAACTATTCCTGGAGAAAATATCATTAATACTACTCCCAAAACAGCTCCTACTGATAGTGAAAGTGCAATTCCAATTAGCTCATTTCGTGTGCCTTTCACAAATAGTGCATTATCTCGTACGACATGTCCCAAGGCGACACCTAACATAGGCCCCATAAGTGGACTGAGAAGCATGGATGCGACAATGACTGTGATGTTATTCTGAATGAGTCCTATACCTGCCATCAATGCTGCGAGGATGACAAAGGAAATATAATCAAAACTAAGAGATGCTTGTTTCTTGACATTCTCATAGATCTCCTCCACTGCAAGAGTTGCTTCTCGCTGCAGCTTTGCATCATTTGCCTTTTCTTCTACTTCTCTTGGAAGCGATGCTTTTAGGTCCAGAATATCAACAAATCCGTATTCTACGCCTACTCCTCTACTCTTAAGCCCCTCGATAGTTTCGTTGACAGAGTCGTCCTTTATTCTGAATTGAAGGACAATTGCATTGTCAGCGTTGAATTTCATTATGTTCTTGATATTTAATGCATCAAGGAGAAAATCAAACACTGCTTCTGTCTTCTCGTAGGGTACCGTTATCTGTACCTGTTTCACAGACTTACAGCTCCATTAGTTCGCGAAACTCCTTCTAAATGCTCTTAAGGATTTCTTCAGGGTCAATTTGTAGTCTTTGTAATACCATTAATACATTTAGATACATGATGAATACATCAGTATCCTTTTCTTTCATTTCAAAACACGAAAACCAAGAGGTAAATCCATGGGTCTATTTGAGATTCTTGTTGCTTGGTTTGCATTATCACTCACTGGTGCTCTTGCGCCTGGTCCTTTAACTGC
This sequence comes from Candidatus Thorarchaeota archaeon, assembly GCA_016839245.1. The sequence goes on along the minus strand of JAEOUN010000092.1, from coordinate 96,890 downwards.
AGCTGTTGTGATGCAGAGCAGTAAACACGGTAGATTACATGGAATATTGCCAATGGTTGGGCATGCTATCGTAGAAGTTGGAATAATTGCCGCAATTATCATTAGCGTGCAAGCATTGACATTATCACCTTTCACGATTAGCATTATGATTGGATTTGGTGGAATTGTAATAATTCTCTTTGGTCTTCTCGCTTTGAAAGACTATCGCCATAAAAAGGAGATCGAGGTTGTAGATTCCTCAAAGACAACTGCATCCTCTATTATTGAAGCCACTACCCAGGGAGCAGCAGTCAGCATTTTAAGCCCTTATTTCTTATTGTGGTGGTTTGGAGTGGGCCTCGCAAATGTGACAATGCTCATAGGTACATTACAGGTTGGAGTAGGCACTGTCTTCTTAGCAGGAGTATTGATCTATTTCACTCATGTGTCAACTGATTTTGTCTACGGTGCAGTATTAACTTTTGGAACAGATTTTGCAACAAAGAAGGCTAAGATTGGAGATATTAATTGGATTAGTGTGATTATCGGAGTCGTCCAGATAGCTCTTGGTATATGGTTCATTATGTTAGCCTTGCCGGGTCTTTTTACTGCATAAATAAATTCACAGAGCTAATTAAGGCGTCCTACTTCATTACATTTGGTGATACAATGCCTATACTCTTGATTGTTGGATTTGAGCCATTTGATGGTTTTACTATTAATCCATCTGAAGAAGTAGCTAAGACTCTGGAAGGACAGAAAATAGGGAGATATAATATTGTCAGTTTGGTTCTTCCACTTGATTATACAAAAGCACTCAACTATTTGGATTACGCCTTGGAGAAGCATAAGCCAAAGGTAGTCCTTTGTTTAGGACAAGCTAATCGTGCAGTTATTACAATTGAACGCATTGCAATAAATGTCATCGCCACACAACGCTCAGATAATTATGGGAATATTCCTGAGACTGACATCATCAATCATGAAGGTCCAGCTGCATATTTTACTAATTTAGATTCACATAGATTAGTCAAGATTCTAAAAGAAAACGATATCCCTGCTGAAGTAAGCTATTATGCAGGATCATATGGATGCAACTGGTTATTGTATAATTTGATGCAGCATATTGAAACAAATAGTCTGGATATCCTTGCAACATTCATTCATCTTCCGCCGCTCCCGATTCAAGCAATTCAGAAAGATATAATGACTCTAGCAACAATGCCTTTAGAACTTGAAGTTGAAGCTCTGTTAATACTCATTGATTCTCTTGATTGATTTCGAATCCCACATCAGCTCCAAAGAGACGGATGATGATGTAACCTAGAATTGCTCCAAGAAATGTGGCAGCAGTACGTTCGATCAGCATCGCTGGAAAGATTGCATATCCAAAGACTTCTGATGGAATTTGCAGCAAGTAGACAGATCCTATTACCATCATGGAATGATCTAACATTGCACCAAGAAACGTGAACGGAATAAGCTGGAAGTATGATTTTTTCACATTGAATTCAAATTTCTTTATTTGAAAAGTTAATGTCAGGATTGCTGCAAGTATATAGGGTAACATGAACCACCATGCAGAATAGTCAATGATTTCATATAGAAAAATAATGATGAATAGAAATATCGCAGTTATAATTGGACCTGGAATTTCATACTCTTTGATATTTGTGGTTCTTTTCAAAGCAAGTCCTGTGAAAAATGCGGCTACGGCAGGTCCTAAAATTGTTGTGGGAATGATGAGATAGACGCCGCCAATTGGTATGCTGACAATAGTTGCAATAATACCAGCAATAAGACCAAATCCAAAACCTCTCCATGGACCTAGTAAGATTCCGATTAATGGTGCAACACATATAGAGAAGCTAAGAATACTGCTGAATCCAGTTGCACCAATGAATCCACTCATTGGTAGTAGTGCTAGTATTGCATAGAGAGCAATCAATATAGCTCCAACTGCAACCTTCTTTGTTTCAGTAGATGTACTGAATAGTTCCAACTTTTGATTGTCAATCTCTTCGTTCAAATAATACTCCCACACAATGGAAAGCCTGCGATTTGATGGCTTTATGATACTTACGGTGCACATTCTCAATATTCGTGAGAACAGAAACACACCCTTTTTAATAATAAAAAAGCATCATTACATTTCTTAGCAAAACCACTCGAGTTGTTCTCATCTAGCTTTCTCGTTTAGGATATCTCAATTATTTCAATGCTGTATTCGTTTAAGATAAAAAATTCCTTCTCCAGCTATAGTAATACCAACAAATGAAACAATACCCAGAATTTGAATTAAGTTATTCAAAAGTATTGATTCAGTAGTGGTAGTTGTAATATTATCAGGTCTATCTATGTACAATGTCAACTCATAGGTTGTAGTCAGTTCATATTTATCTGTTAGAATGAGTTTTGTGGAAATTGATTGTGGATCACTCTCAGAATATCCAGACTTATCCATGTACTCCTCTACGATATCTTGCCTTATGACCACCTCTGTTAACTCTCCGTTAGCAATCTCTGAACTATTCCATAGTATCATTTCTTCAGAAATGTGAGTTGATTGATTGACATAGGTAGCTATCAACGAAGCAGAAGTGATATTACTCCTATCAGTAGCATTGAAATGAAAAACCATTGATGTCCAATTTAGATATAGTGCATTCTCTGAAATATTGAATCCTGGATGAACAATTCTATCTATTATTGGACTTAGAAAATCTCGTATAATTGTATAGTTAAGAATTGGATGATAAGTATCTGAAATAATCCCGAGGGAAAAGAAAAGACATTCTTCATTAATGAGGGGATTGCCTAACAGACTCCATGAATGGTTGACGAAAAAGTATGTTGAATTAGACCAGATTATGTATTTGACGAATTCATGATCTGGTGTTAGTTCAGCTTTTTCATTTGTATTCTGCATACCATAGTTTTGAATGACACTCGAACCTCCTTCTCCTTCAGAAAGACCGAACGAAATGACATGATCTTCTTTCTGATGTTCCCACCATAAATCGAAAGAAAACTCAACATTCGGTGGTTGCAGAATTGATGTATTGGGGAAAAAATATCTCCAATGAATATTCGTTCCATCAATTTGAATTGATCCAGAAGCAGTAGTACTTGCATTTGATGGCGGTGATTCGAATGGAGGATATTCATCACTAATAATAGAAGAATGATTATCAATGATTTCTACCTTGTCTTCTGGTCTAATTATTATCATATTTGGACTGAGTATACCTAATACTAGACCGAAGATGAATAAAGATATGAAAATCTTATTTCGTATTTTAAACACGACCTAAGTCCACTACGATATGAAGATGAATTAACATTACTGAAGATTTCGAATATCAAATATCATATTGGATAGAAATCCCAAAAATGCGTTACTTTCCAATCGTTTCCTACCTGTTTGTCGCCTTTCAAGTCGTTAAGAACTCCATCATCGAAGGGATAGAACCAAAGATCATTACTTTTGTTAACCGCAATTAGATCTGGTTTTCCTGGTGTTCTCCAATGGCCAATAAAATATCTCCATTCTTCTCGAAAGTCTTTATCAGATTTCCATTGATAATCATCTGGTCGAAGTGGTTTGAATTCTTGGTTTAGAACTCCAAATTGATAGAGATAGAATCTTTTATCATGATATGCTAATACATCTGGCGTTCCATTACCCAACCATTCATCAATCAGCAGATGTTGAAAATTCTTTGGTTTGAAATCATCACCAATTTTGATACGCTTTCCATCATAGAAGGACTCACCATTGAAGGGAAAGACTACTAGATCTCCATTATCTTTTCTTATCATAATGTCAGGATAGATTCCACCAGTCCAATATCCTGGGTAAATATCTGGAACTTTCTTCTTACCAAATCCATTTCCTACCTTTTCATTGTGTCCAAGATCTTTGAATTCTTTTCCATTCCATGGAAATAGTCTCAAATCGCCTTCCTCATCTCTAACAAGAAGATCAGATGTACCATTCCCAGTCCATTCCGCAACGTAATAGTCCAGAGTCTTTCTGAAACCTCGACCAACCTTATCACCAGTCCCCATATGCATGAAAGTTTCGTCTTTGAATGGAAAGAACTTGAGGTCGCCATCTTCTTCAAGAACAACAAGATCAGAACCTCCTCCAATTCGCCGTCGATATGAAGGAGCAGCTGTGGGTGTCCAATAACCTGGCAAATATTTTGCGAAATTCCAATCGCGGCCTACTTCTTTTCCTGTCTTTTCTCCTTTTGGTGCATAAAATTTGTATTTTCCGTCATAATGGAATAGTGGAAACCATTTCATATCACCATTGTCTTTGCGAATAATGAAACCGGGCATGTTAGTTACCTCCCTCATCCATGGTCAGCTAGCCTTGATATCTCTTTGGTGGATTTAGTATTGAAACCAATACTTTTTCTAAGTCTTCATGAAAATAGCTGCCGGGTGAAAAGGAATGAGCAAGGAACATTTACTGGAATTTGTAAATGTATCAATGGGATTCAATGGCAGACAACTCTTTGAGAATTTTAACCTAACCGTTGATAATAATGAAGTTGTTGGCCTTACGGGTCAATCTGGTTCTGGAAAGAGTACACTCTTACGAATTGCAGTTGATTTAATGACTCCTCTATCTGGGGAAGTATTCGCATTTGGTCGACCAGTAAAAGAATGGAATCCTCGAGAGTTGAGAAGAAATGTAATTCTTGTTCCCCAAGAGAGTTTCATGTTTCCGGGTACCATAAGAGACAATCTAACTTGGGGGCTATCAATACACGGAGAATCAATCGATGATAATGAACTTCTTGGAATATTGGGAGAAGTTCGACTTACTTCATTAAATCTTGATGACGATGCCCAAAACTTATCTGGCGGCGAAAAGCAACGAGTAGCTATTGCACGCGCTTTAGTCATGAATCCCAAAGCTTTGCTTCTTGATGAACCGACTGCGTCATTAGACGCCGAATCAACAATTGCTGTTGAAGAAGTTTTGGAATATCTCATTAAAAGCCATCAACTTGGTATTCTTATTGTGACGCATAATGAAGAGCAAGCGAGGCGATTTACATCTCGAATTGTTGATATACATGGAGGACAGAAATAATGCAAATTGATTTTGGCTTCCTGCAGACATTATGGGAATCGATACCCTCTGAGATTCAAGTTACTATGGGTAGATATGCTACAGCAATTATACTCCTGATTGTTCTCTTAGCTATTAGTAAATGGCAGAGAATACGAATCCAAAAAAGTCTGATTGTTGGAACTGTTCGAGGAACGATTCAAATCATTCTCATGGGTTTAATCTTGGTATATATCTTCAATTTGCAAGACATTATCATAATGTTTGGTGTTTTGGTTTTCATGTGTATATTTGCCGCTTATACTACAGCGGACAATCTTGAGAAGATACCGGGTGTCTTCAAAGCATCATTACCGGGGATTCTAATTGGCTCCATTTCAGTAATGGCAGTAAGTGTCTTACTCGGCGTTGTGGAATCTACTGGCGAGTTCATAATTCCAATGGGTGGAATGGTGATAGGTAACTCCATGAATATGTCAAGCTTGGTCATCGACAGAATGTGGTCGAATGCCCAAAAACAGCGAGGCCTTCTTGAAACTGCATTAGCACTTGGAGCTTCACCTATTCAAGCGACTGAAGTTACAATTCGCGAATCGATAGAGATTGGTGTTTTACCTAATCTGAACAGATATGCTGCTTTAGGAATTGTTACTATTCCAGGACTAATGAGTGGAATGATAATTGGAGGTTCTAATCCAGTTGTCGCCTCACTCTTTCAAGTGATTGTATTCATCATGATTTTTCTTGCTTCGATAATTGCAGGTCTAATCGACTCAAGACTATTCCTTAAAGAAATGTTCAATGAACGACTCCAGATCACTGTTCCTCCGCCTAATACTAGGTAATTTCTCTAAAAAAGATTGGTGCATAAGATAAATGTTAAAGGTGAGGTTTTTCCATCGCGCATTCGTTCATTAGAGGCCATTACAATGAGCGAAGAAAGCTTTGATATCATTATTGTGGGTGCTGGAGTTCTTGGTGTTGCTACAGCATTCTATATTCAGAAAAATAATCCAGGAAAGCGAATACTTCTAGTTGAGAAGACTCTTGCAGCGGGTCAAGCCAACACAGCTATGAGTGCAGCTGCAGTGCGAAATATGTTTTCTTCATCAACAAACCAAATTCTAACAGACACTTCTATCAAATATATTGAGCACATCCAGAATGAGTTAGGTCATGAACTTTTATTCGAAAAAACAGGCTATCTTTGGCTTTTAAGTGAGAAACAATTCGAGCATGAGAGTGTTCAAGTTTGGATGGAACGAATGAAAGAATCTGGAATTCATTATAAAGTCTATAATAAAGAAGAGTTGAAGAAACTGATTCCAGGTTTGAATGTGAATTTCGCTAATGATGAAGAAGCAGAGTTAATGAACCTACAGGAAATTTCGTATGGACTCTTTGGTGGCGACTGTGGTGTACTTGATCCTACTCGCCTTGTTGAGTATTATTTTGAAGCTTTCAAGGAGATATCTCATGTCAAACCTAGGTTCGGAGTAAAAGTTGAGAAGCTTCTTTTAGAAGCAGAACCAAAATTGGATTTACCCGGAGAGCCTTACGTTTGGCAACAAAAGAAAATCAAAGGAATTGTAACAAATAAAGGTACATTTCGTGCCGATGTAGTAGTATTAGCGACTGGTGCTTGGGCTAATGAATTACTCGATCCGGTAGGCATCAATAGCTTGACCAAGGCAAAGAAGAGACAGCTCTTTGTTCTCCATGCTGAAGATAATCCGAAAATGGTTGAACTATTAGATACCAAAGGATTCAACGAGATTGGTTGCATTCCCTTTGTTATTTTGCCATCGGCTGGTGTCTACTTCAGGCCACAACTTCAGGAACGAGGTTTTTGGATTGGATGTGGTGATAAATTTGGACGTGCGTATGAATATACTCAGACGGACGATGTAATGGCGCCAGAGTCATCATATTATGAGAATAGCCTTTATCCAGTTCTCTCAAAGTATCTTCCAGCCTTCGAAGGAGCAAGACCTGTCAATAGCTGGGCTGGTTGTTATTGCTACTCACAAGACAGCATTCCCTATGTCTATATGGAAAATGGAGTACTTGTTGTAAATGGTGCTAGTGGTTCGGGCATTATGAAAGCAGATGCTTTGGCACGTATTGCAGATGCGATCTATCGTGGATTACCAGAGGCTGAACTCTTCGGAGGAAAGAAGGTCCCATCAAATATGCTTAGTATTAAGGATAGGAAAGTCGACATTGAGAGTGTGGTCATTTAGAAATCGCAAACTGGCACGTTTCAACAGACACTTATGCAATTGTGAGCTTTGAAACTTCGATATCAATGAAACAATATCCAGTTGAATCTATTCTATCAGCAAGACAGGTTGTATCACCACAACTTGCCGGAGACTACGTCTACTTCATTAGCGATATGAGTGGCATTATGAGTCTCTATCGAATGAAGAAGATAGGCAGTTTTCCCGAGCGATTACTTCCTGCAGGTCTTGCACTTCAGAATCCGCATTTAATGGCTGGAAATCTTTACGTTGTCTTTCCCGAACTTGGAAAGATTCTAGTCATGATTGATGATAATGGAAATGAATTATACCAACCTAGCTTCATTCCATTGGAAGGCGGAATTCCTAAACGTATTTTTGGTGACAAGTATTTGGGACAGCAAATAACCTGTGGCATCTATGATGTTAAGAAGAATATCGCTTACTTTCGAAGAGATGATCGGACACAGAAAGACAAAGCTGTTCAATATTCAATGATGGTCAATCTACAAACAATGAAGGAAAAGATACTCGGAATTAGTGAGCATGGATTTTTTGTCTGCCCTGATGAAGACCACCAAAGGATATTCCTATCTGAATCTTATATTTCTGGAGACATCGTCATCAGACTTTATGAACCCGGCAAAAAACAACTGAAGCAGGTTCTAGGGACTCCTTTGAGCGAAAGAAAATCCAATATCGAACCAAGAAAATTCAATGTAGCTCCTCTGCATTGGTATGGCAATTCTGCAATTGTTTACACAACTGAATTTGATGACTTAGGCGGTTTTGCTTTAATGGACATAAATTCACCTCAAGATTTACGAGAGATTAAAATTACGAACCTGAAACACGATGGAATGGGTGAGCTTCACGACGTTGATCATATTGAAGAGAATCGCTTTCTAATTACCTACAATATTGATGGATGTTCATGGATATACGAAGCTGAATTTGATATTGATAAACACCAAATGAAAATTACTGGAGTGGTTGCTGGAAATCCGCCGCTTAATGGTGGTATTACGCTAGGAGTCCAATGGGACAGATCGCTAGATACCAAGACTGGTTTTCCTGGTGAATATGCGATATCATTCACTAGTGCTACTACTCCCTCTCAGCTTTACTTGCGTTCAACAAGCAAGACGAAAGTTGGATACAATCAGTTATCGCATGAGCAAGTACTTGGCATACCTGATGATATCTTCTCACCAGGAGAGGATGCTAGTTACGAATCGTTTGATGGTCTGCGAATATCTGCAAGATTATATTTGCCCTCGCCATCTTTGAAGTTCAAAGGTCCTAGACCTCTGGTCCTCTATGTGCATGGTGGACCTCAAGGTCAAGAGAGACCTGACTTTACATGGTTTAGTATGCCGTTGATTCAATTATTGACAATGAATGGATTTGCTGTCTTTGTTCCAAATGTCAGAGGAAGCAGTGGGTATGGTCTTGCTTACATGAAGCATGTAGATCATGATTGGGGTGGAAAGGATCGATTGGATCATGTCGAGGGATTGAAATTCCTTGAAAAAGATAAGAGGATTGATTCATCGAAACGTGCTGTTGTTGGTCGCTCATATGGTGGATTTATGACTCTCACACTAGCAACTCGTCATCCAGACCTCTGGCATGCAGCCTGCGACATGTTTGGTCCATACGACCTGATTTCATTCGTAGAGCGACTTCCTGAATCATGGGCTGCCTATTTCTATATCTCTATAGGCCATCCTGACAAAGATGCTGATTTCTTGAAAGAGAGGTCTCCAAGTACCTATATGGACAAGCTACAGGCGCCTCTTCTCGTAGTCCAAGGAAAAAATGATCCTCGCGTTGTAGAAGCTGAATCGAGAGATATCATTGACAAATTAAATACATCTGGAAAGAAAGTCGAGTACCTCATGTTTGAGGATGAAGGTCATGATGTCTTGAAATTCAAGAATAAGGTGATTGTTTACAACAGAATTGTAGATTTCTTCAAGGAGCATCTTAATCCCTAGAGTGATACTCCTTGAATTTATCGCTATTACAAAACCCTATAAGAAGGTCAGTATCTTTATGTAATAGCAAAAAAGCTATTACAGCCGAACTGTATATCAGGCTCTCTTTTCTAGAGAACCAACTTCCAGGCAGGCAACAACCGATGTACGAATGTCATCCGCTAGCAAGAGGTGGATTAAGTGAGCAGCGACACTCCAGAGAATGGAAGTATCTCCATAATGGCATTGGAGAGTGGAATAAGATATGACAATCTAGATGAAGTCCCTGATGAACCTCTGCTCATAGAAATAATTGGTGTTCGCCCGCACGATTTAGCGAAAATATCTCAGCATTTTGAAATTGATTTGGACGATTTGCAGGATGTTCAGGACCTTGATGAACGACCTCGACTTCAGATTGAAGACAAGTATGCAATGATTGTACTACGTGTTCCAGTTAACTTGAAAAAACCTGAGAGAGAATATTCAACAATTCCACTTGCAATTTTTACAAACGGACGAGATATCATAGTTATTCAAAACGAAGAAATTCCTGTAAGGAAACAAAAATTACGTAATAGGATTGCCTATTGTACCACTGCTGCTGATATTATTTACAAGTGGTGGGAGATTATCATTCATTCTTTTGAAACGACGCTTGATTTGATTGAAGAAAGTATCAATCAGACTGAGGACTACATTATGGGAGAAATCTATCCTTCTCAGTTAGAGTGGTTCTTCCAGCTTTCTCGCGACGCTATTTTCATGGAAACTGCTCTTCAGGCAAATATGAAGGTTCTAAGGAGATTACAAAGATTCCATATTATCGGACGTTTAATTCTTGATGTAGACAAGTTAGAAGAATTGGAAGTTGACCTTCAGCAGCAAGCCGAGCTAAGTGCAATCTACAGAGAGCTTATCAAGAATGCAATGAATGCCTATGATAGTATAGTGAGTCACAATCTAAACAAAGTAATCAAGACTCTGACATCAATTTCACTTCTTGTTAGCGTTCCAACTTTAATAGCTAGTATTTATGGGATGAATGTGGGCCTACCTTTCCAAGACGATGCATTTGCATTCCTAATTGTAATGCTGGTAAGTTTTTCGATAACATTGCCTATTCTGTTTATTTTAAGGAAAAAGAATCTTGTGTAGGGCGTCATAGCTTTAAGTCGAACTTATTTAGCTGTAAATCTATAGAAGTATCTATGAAAATAGGCGTTCTTACAAGTGGTGGCGATGCTCCTGCAATGAATGCAGCTATTCGCGCAATCACAAGAGTTGGAATCCATCGACATTGTGAGGTTTATGGCATATTTGGCGGATTTCAGGGAATTCTCAATGAACAGATTCATGAATTGAATTCAAGATCAGTTTCAAGGATTTTGCATAGAGGTGGTACCTTCCTTACAACAGGTCGTTCGGAGGAATTCAAAACAGAAGAGGGACAAAAGAAAGCAGCAAGGATACTAGTTTCACGAGGTTTTGATGCTCTTATTGCAATAGGCGGAGATGGAACAATGCGAGGTTTAGATGCCCTGAGTAAACATTGGAATGGGAAACTTATTGGGCTTCCTGGCACTATTGATAATGACCTTTATGGAACTGATTACACGATTGGATTTGATACTGCTGTGAATAATGCACTTGAAGCACTTGACAAAATCCGCGATACTGCTGAAGCATTTTCACGTACATTCCTTGTTGAGGTTATGGGAAGACATGCAGGTTTCATTGCTTTTCATGTTGGAGTTGCCACGGGAGCCTCTGCAATTCTTATGCCTGAAACTACTACAACTATTGAAGAACTTGCTGAAACAGTCATTAAGGCCAAAGAAAGAGCGAAATCAAGTGTATTAGTTGTTGTTGCAGAAGGCGATGAACTAGGAAATGCTGATACTATTGGTAAGGCTTTGTCAGAGAGAATTGGAGAGAAGTGTCGAGTATCAGTATTAGGGTATATACAGAGAGGAGGAAATCCTACGCATTTTGATAGATTCTTGGCAACAAAACTTGGAGCGTTTGCAATTGAATGTTTGTTATGTGGTCAGGATGGCGGTCTCGTTGGTGAGGTTAATGGAAAATTGATTATGACTCCATTTGAAGAAACTTGGACTAAAAAGAAACTCATTGATCAATGGCTACTAGGGCTTCTTGGTGAGTTATCAAGTTAGTAGACATGATGCTAGATTAGTAGTGAAACTGCTTCCTGCGGTTAGCATTCGTTAACAGCAAAAATTGAATGAATTTTGATATTGAAGAAATCTATTGATTACGTGAATTACAGAGCCAACGCGATTACACAACTCATTATTAAAAAAGGGGCTCTCGGTAAACTAATACGGTGGAAATGCAAAGAAATTGTGAGGAGATTTCTTTGGTATTCAAATATTTAGCTGATTATCATCTGTGGGCTGGATGGAAGATGAGGGAAGTCCTAAAACAGCTTGATGCTGATACTTTTACAAGAGAAGTTGCAGGAAAGAGTCCAAAGGGTCTCGTTCAACATATCGTATTAGCTCTAGAGACCTGCTTCTACTATATTGAAGATGAGAAGGATAGCTCTGTTTTTGATCGAGCGAAAAGATTACCTCGACAGGAATTATTGAAACGTTGGGAAATACTGGATAATCGACTAAGCCATGCAATTGATGAAATTCCTCAAGGCAAGATTCCCGTGACCCACATAAGAGAGGAGCCGTTTGAGATTGATGTATTAGACTTCTTTCTTCAATATTTACTTCATACAACACATCACAGAGGACAGCTGGCTATGATCCTGAGTAATCTTGGATTTGAGGTACCAGGTACTGACTATCTAATGTTCTTTGGCGAAACTATTTAGAATCATAATAATATGAAAAATTGATTCTTTTATACTCAAGAAGTCATTAATTTAGTAGTATCCATCATCAAAAAACCCTCAATTTCTAAGGAATAGAATCGTTCTACTTTATTCCTGGTGGTCAACTATAATCTAAGCTAACATATGTTAGTTGCAGAAAAACTTGTTTTGTCCAGACATAACACCCACTGATTAATTATGTCACTATTAGTTTGGCAAAAACGCCATTAGTCAATATAAGTGTGTTTATCGAAGCATTATACATAATAAGGTTTATTAGAAAAACCATTATATTATTTTCATTCGTTTTTTAAAGAGAGGAGTAGATGATGAAAGTCGAGTATAAGAAATGGGAACCCGGACAGGGTCTTGAAGAGATTCAAGCAAGAATCTATACTGAGGTTTCTGGATTGCCTGCTCGTGCTGAAGAGATTGGCCCACGAAATGATAATCGTGGAAAAGAAGCCACAAGATATGCATTGACTGAAGTAGGAACGCCCTTGGCGTATATTACTTCAGATATTCTGGATGACGAACCTGGAAGTGCCCTTATTGGCTATCCATGGTCTTTACAGAATTGTCCACGTGAAGTCAAGGATAAGCTCTTTAATGATCTCCTAGAATATCTGTATAATCTTGAGGGCATTAATCGTATCCGAACAGCAGTAGTTGCTGATTCGAAGACGAAGAGAGAACAGATTAATTATTTTGAAGAACGTGGATTCATTGAAGCAGAACGAAACTATCGATATAATCTTGATATGGATGTGAATAAAACTGCTGAGCAGAAATCAGATAGTGAATCAGTTAAATTAACTGTCAGAGGTGCAACAGAGAAAGACATTGAAAATCTTATTGACCTTGCACTTGCTGATAATCGTCTTCGTTACGCTTTTCCTGATAGGTCAGGATTTGCTACCTACTTTGGTGATAGGGTCTTGAAAGATGGTCATTGTATCCTTCTTTTTGATGGTGATAAACTGGTAGCGTCAACTGCAGCACTCAGATTCAAACCAGATGGAAGAATCCTGAAAGGTGAGGAAGATCGAATAATTATGAGATATACAGCATTTCTCCCAGGGTACGAATTTAGTTGGGACCGTCTAGCTATTGAGTTAGCAAAAGAGTGTAAGGCTGCAGGGATGATGGAAATTCCAATCAGAGTTACATTCGGTTTTGAGGCTCGAGGTGCTGTTGCTATGGGCGTAGCAAATATGCAACCTAATATTGAGTTATACCAAATCATGTACACACATCAAAGAGATGAAGCATTATAGAAATTCGTAATATGAGACTGAAAACAAATTTGGAATTAATTCCATACTTAATTGGAGAGGAATGAAGAAAAAAATGCAATTTGTCGAACAAAGAGAAGAACTAGTTATGCACTCATCTGGAAAGAAACATGTCTTAGGAATTGTTGGAAGCCCTCGAAGAGGTGCAAATACGGAAACACTCATTGATACAATATTAGCTGGTGCGGCAGAATGCAAGGCTTTTACAGAAAAGGTAATTCTCTCAAGTCTTGATATTGAACCATGTTGCGCTTGCGATCACTGCAAAAGGAATAGCAATTGTATACATGATGATGATATGAAACAAGTTCTAGACTTGATGGAAAAGAGTGATGTATGGGTGCTAGGTACACCTATCTATTGGTGGGGTCCAAGTACTCAAATGAAGACCTTCATTGACCGTTGGTATGGACTTGACCAACGCATCTTTCAGGAAAAACAAGTGATTCTAGCTATCTCAATGGGTGGTGGTAATGATTATTACGCACGCCATACAATTGGCATGTTTCGAGAAATTTGTGATTATCTTGGGATGAGTTACGTGGACCAAATAGTTGCAACCGGTATGAATGGCAGAAATTCAATACATGAAAATATTGAGTATATTAAGAGGGCTCGAGAAGTTGGCATAAATGCAGTGAAAAATTCATATGAATGATGTTCTAGCTCGAATTTGATTTTTCAAATTCCTTCTCCTGATACCTATCCAAGAAGACCGATTTATCTCCTCAAGGTATATTAACTCAATTTCTCGCCATAGATTAGGAATACTCATGATAGAGGAGTGAAACTATGGACAGAAAACGATTATCAACAGCTTTAGTAATTTTACTAACCTGTCAAGTATTGTTTGTTTCATTGGCTCAAATAGCTGCGCCTATTTCAAATGATAGCAATACGGTGAATCTTGTAACAACAAATAGTATTGATGTGTCAGAAACTGATTTGAATAGAGTCAATACTAGAACGGAGATGTTTCCCAATGGAGGTTTTGAGGATTGGGTTACGGCTCATGAACCTGCTGATCTATCAATAGTACGTACTCAGATGATTGACATGGATCTTGAGTATTCAATAGTCAGTGAAGGAGCTAGATCTGCTCGTTTGATGGCAAAGGGTACTGATTACTATCACCCGGCACAAGCATATCTCTTTCTTCAATCATGGAGTTCCATAATGAATCCTGCAAATCTTACTGTGTCCTTTGATTACTATATTGATACATTGGCCAATGCTGATCTGGGTGACTGCTTAGAATTATACGTTCCATTTGGATCTTCAAGTCGAAATATCTACTATAGAATTGGTTCATCAATGAGTGCCACAAATACAAGTTCGCAAGCGTATTTCTTGATTGATATAGGATCACTTCAACAATGGAATACATTCAGCCGAAATGTGACTCAAGACTATATTGATGCATTTGGAACAAGCAGCCTCCTATATCTAAGTCGATTTCAATTTCATGTTATAAGCTATGAATATGAATGGTCTCGTGCATATATTGATAATGTATATTTTACAAATGGTTCATCGACTCTAGTTGGTGGAAGTATAAACGCAGGTAACTTTGAAACTGGTTTTACTGGTTCTTGGTGGTGGGGATTTAATTACGACGCCGGTTCTGGAGATGTTTCTCAGAGTACAACACGAGTCGAGGGAGATTGGAGTCTCAATGTAACAATAAATACGCAAGGAGATACAGGGTATGCAAGATTAAGTTCAAGCATTTACAAGATGCCTACAACTCTAAACAAGGACCAATTCAGCTTCTATTGGTATATTGCTGATTGGCAGGTCTCTACTTGGAATTCGCGAGCGTACATGTGGGTTGAGTGTAGTAATAGTTCAGATTCATTTTACTTATTCTACAGTTTTGGTTATGGTGGTGGACCACAGACCTTGGGCGGACCCAATGATATCGAATTTGAAGCGGATGGATTCAATACGACAGGCGTTTGGAACTTATTCAATCGAAGTATTGTCGATGATGTGCATTCACGCTATCCAGACTCTGATGTTTTAATTGAAACAATTTACTTCTACGTAACTGCTGAAGATGTTGGATCACGAATTTCTATTCTCTTTGATGATGCATCTTTGACGACATCTATCTTGCATGATGGAGGATACGAAGATCAACACGATGTTGGTGAACCAATCTATGGCTGGGATGGCGAATTCAATGTTGACCCAGCTCATACAGTAACAGATTTTTCATGCAATGGCGAGAAAGCCGCTAACATCACTCTAGAGAACGGCGATGAACTGAGTAGATATCAAGAATTGGACTACCTTCAAATCGATGATACTACAGAATATATTCTGGACTTCAATTGGTATCTTGAAACCTTCAACCAATCTTCAAATGACTATCTTTTCATTGTCTTGAATTTCAATGATAATCTTTTGATAATTCCAATAGCTAACGCAACACCAGTCGATGATCTATACACTCCCGGCGAAGGTGAGGCATTAGTTCTGCTACCAGAAATTAACTTGGTTGGTACATGGGTAAACTGGCATATCGATATAGTACATACCCTTGAGTTGATGTTTGGATTGCCTCTTGATGATTATATCTATGATATTGAAATATGGGGTGGCACCGATGAGGGAAGCAAACTAGTTGTTTTCATGGATGACCTATATATCTACGAGGATCCCGCTCCTGAAATATCAGATGTCGAACAGACACCGATGAATCCAGCTGCTGGTGGTTTTGTTTTCATTGCTGCCACTGTAGTAGATGCAACTCTATCTTCAGTTACATTGAATTATCGTATCAATGAAGGTTCATGGATTCATACTGAAATGGAAAATGAAGTCGGTAACAGATTCGAATTGAATATTACCAGCTTACTTGGTGATGCAGTTGTGGAATACAGTATCACAGCTGTAGATGAATATGGAAAGTCATCTACTGCATTAGACGGAACTGAGTACTTCAGTTTCACCGTTGGCTCATCGAGTTCCAATACAACAACAACTACAACGACCAACACCACAACGACTACTCCAACCTCAACTCCACCAAATGGTGGAGCTTTCCTTGCAATAGCTGTAATTGCTGGTGTTATCGCTGTAATTGCAGTGGTATCCATCTACTATATTCTTGTACTAAAGAAACGCTAATTCGTTGAGTCCAGTCAATCAGACTGGACTTTCTCTCTTTTTTTGTGGTACACGTATAGTCTACCATCTTTTTACCCAGTAATGGATGTTAGAACAAGTGAATCCAAGTGAATCATAGAGTTTTGTTGCAGCTTCAGTATTAGCTGCACCAAGGATTACTACAGATTGAGGATTGTATTTTTGAAGCCTACGAAGTCCTTCTAAGCAAATTGCTTTTCCCAACCCTTTTCGTCTATGGTCTGGATGGACACCTACTGGTTCTAGTTCAGCGAATCTGCTAATCGGATCAATTCGAACAGTTGTGAATGCAGCAAAACTATCATCTGGAGCGACCACAACAATATCAAGTTCATCGTTGTAGAACTCAGCTTTGCTATAGACTTTCGCAAGATGCCGCGTCATATTACAGCAATGTTTGAATACTGAACAAAGAGCTGCACGATACTTTTCAAAGTCCTTTTCAACATCGACATGTCTGATTGAATAGCCTTCAGGTATTTTCATGCTTGGAATGGGTAAATTAAGTGGGCGAATCCTCTCGTGCTCTCTTGGTCCTTGGTCTTCGTATCCAAGCGTTAAAAGGAGCTTTTGACGATATTGGTCCCATTCATTTACACGAAAGGCAAGTATTTTTTGTTTCTTATCTTTTTGAAATCGATCTATTTGATCTTCAATCCAAAGTACAATTTTTTTCTCTATGTCTCTGTGGTCTGGATGAATAAAGATATGACAATCGCCACTAGGTTTGCAAATCGTTATAGCGACTATTCTTGAGTTCAACGAGTTTTCTCCCACATCTTCCCAAATTTTCACATATTCATCCTCTTCATTCTTATATTCAGTACCGCATGGTCCTCGCCACATATTTTCAAACATTGATGGAATCCAGTTGTGGAATGTCTTCGTTAATGCATGAGTTTCAATAAGGAAGCCTCTTACTCTGTTGAAATCTTCAATATGGTGAAAAGGGCGTAAAACTATTGTCATTAATTTTCAATGAACATGTGTTATACTTAAATAAAAGAGTTCAGTCGATTGCTTGAATTCCGGATAGATATCTTAGGTGCGCAAATTGAAATCAAATCTTCTTGAAGGGTATAAAGCTGTTATTTTTGACCTTGGAGACACTCTATATACATTACCTTATTCAGTTGAAGAATACCACATGAAATTCCTTAGTATGGTCATCGGAAACGACTTTATTGTATCTACAAACGAACTAGATGCAGCACATGAAAAAGCTGAGATTGCTCTTGCAAATCTTGTTGATGAAAGTGCAACTGGTCCAGACTATACTCTCTCTGAAGTGGAATGGATATACTTTGATCGTATTCTTCTTGAGAATTTGGGAGTGAGAGAAAATATCGAGGAAAGGTCTCGTGAATACCAAAGACTCTGGGATGAATTACTAAAAAGCAAGCCAAATGTACTAAGAGACAGAGCAAAAGAGGTTCTTGAAGAATTGGCTTCTCGAGGATATAAGATGGGAGTCGCAACAAATTGGACAGAAAGTCCTCATAATTTGCTTACATCTTCTGGTATCAGACATCTGTTTCAGAGTCTGCAATGGACTCTTGTAAAAGGGTACAGCAAGCCTTCGCCATTTATGCTTATCATGAATGCCTATGAACTTGGTATAAATCCTTCAAGATGTATTTTTGTTGGTAACAAAGTGAATCTTGATGTGGAAGCAGCTCGAAGAGCAGGAATGAAACCTGTGTTACTATCAAAAGAGGATGATAATTCTTCAGGAGCAGACAGAGACTATCTGGTTATTAGGAATTTAGAAGAACTCCTCGAATATCTATAGTTCTCTGAATTAAGATGAAATCTAGAATACATAACAAGCATGTTGTCGCAGTCATAGAAAAAGTGGTTCCTGATTTTGCGAAAAATATGAAGCTCAGCCCTTTATGGGCTGAGATCTCTTACTAGCGTTTCTTGTATACGAAGTTATATAGAACGAATACGACTCCAATAGCAACTAAAGAAACCACTATAAAAATGGCAGTTAATAAACCTGCATTTTCTGGTTGGGTTGAAGTTGTGGTTGTTATATTGCTTGAAGAACTCACAATGAATCTGAAATAGTCCGTACCATTCATAGCCACCTTTGTTTTACCAAATGCGTCAATTGCAGTGATACTGTATTCTACAACAGAATCTGCAAGCAAACCTGTGATAGTAGTTTCATATAGGGTACCTGAAACATGATTCATCAAAACATTGCTCCAAGTACCATTATTGACTCTTAGGTTGACTTCAACTGAAGATGTCGTGGCATCAATAACCATCGCAGAAATTACTACCGAACTACCTGCTGTTGGCTCTGAAGGCATATGTTCAACATCTGTTATCTCAGGTGCAGAATCATAATAGATATAGACATCGTCGAAAAAGACAGTAAGTATACTGCCTTCTACAGCGTCTGCAATGAGATTGAGACTGGTCAGATATGTATCTGGTAAGTTTCCAAACACCTCTTCATAGTCATGAATGATATCTCGTTGGAAATTCATCCATTCTCCTATTACTACGGTGTCTGAAAGAAGGATAAAATGATGATTCTCTTCACCTAAGTATGACTCGAACTCCGAGGTTGAATTAGCTATGACATATGCAAATGACACATCGTCAAACATCATTTGTATGAATACAAAGTCTTCAGAAGATGTATTGAATGAATCGATATAGATGTTGAAGTCAAGAATAAGTTCGGTGTTACTGCTTACAGCAAGTTGTCCAGTCCTCTGCTCACCATAAAATGAGTCGTAATTGGATATTGAAAGATTCGCAGCTTTTGTACCGCTTGATGAAAAATTTGTTACTGTCAATACATCTGGTCCGGAATAGATGGACCATCCTTCAATTGAAGTTCCAACATCATTTTGATGTTCATAGTTCATATCATTAAGGATAGATGTTAGAAAAGAGATATCATCAAATAAGACCGATAAGCGGCTATCATCTTCAGTAGTTCTCAGTTGTATTTCTATTTCTTCAATCCAAAGATTCTCTGTTTCATAAACTGCAGTGAAATCTTCCCAGATATTTCTGTCGAACTCATTCCAAGTGTCTGTTACATTGAAACTATCTGCTTTGATTTTAATGGGATTACCGCCAATGATTGGTGGTGTTGTTCCAGATCCTCCTACTGCAAAGTAATAGTATAATTGAAAGTCCATAGTTGCATTATATGCAGTGATGATCATACGAGCATAGTTACTCGTTGTAGGATTTACCCAATCATCAATTTTCCACTTAAATGAAAGTTCGCCTTGGTTTGAATCCGATAGGAGCTTATTTGGTTCATAACCAGCATAGGCATATGAATTGTAATCATAGGAAATTACAGTCATATTCATGCTCCAATCACCTTCTTGTTTTTCTGGGGATTGTGAGATATCTGCAGGATCGGATGATGATGGGATACTCCAGTACCCATATATTTCGAAGTCACCATTAAGAATGGAACCACCAATATTAACAGTCGTACCATTAATCAGATTAACATCATCAAGAAAGACTCGAGTATATGTCGTAGAGTAACTTCTGACATACCAATACATTGTCTGGAATTCTGTTGGTAATAGAGAGAATTGGTCGATGAAATCACTTGTCAGATTCAGGTGAAGATGATTCCAGTTTTTGGTTGGCCCATCAATGAAATAGCGTCCATTTGTACCATTAGAATATGCTGTCGTTTCACATCCAAGGTAATAATACATGATTCTGTTGCTTATTCGAATTTGCAATAAGAAGTAGTCTTGATCCGTTGGATTGCCAATCTCGTCCAAGTACCAATCAAAATCAAGTGTTGCATTTAACGGATTGCTCCAATAGATTTGACTTGTTTGGCATAAACTTGTTTCTGAGTAATGAAGGGGATCTAATGCTCTTGCATGCATTCCAAGAGACTGAACTCCTTCAATGTAATTTGTAGTTTCATACCAAGCTGCTTTTTCAGTACTTCTATATGTGTAGATGTTATTAGGAGTAGTTGGATTTGACCATTCTTCTAATCCTTTATTTGGGAAGAGATTTTCTTCCCATGTAACCCTATTAAAATCAGTTTCTGCCTGAACTGCATTCGAACCATTAATCAGCGTGCTTGTACTCGTTCCATGAGTAATCATTCCTAGAGGTAATGCGGCTGATGATATCATCAAGAAGATAATCAAGATTGACTGTGTTTTACTAATCATGTATTTTCACTCGCGAGATTGATACGAAAATTGGACTATCTTGATGATTCTACTCTTATCTAGTTTTGCAGTTTAGGGTTAACAAAATAATCTTGTTAACCTCTTGTAACCTATTTGCTTTTCTAAAATATATGGTATAAGATAAATCGCTGTTCCTGTAGGATGTATTCGTGCTCCATATAATTTGACTTAATTGATACTCACTTGCTTGGGGTTCGTCTTTTGCCTAGTAAGTAGAAAATCATAACCACTGCCATTGTTGCTACACTTCCCGCAACGAACAGAATTGCTGCAGTTTCTAATTGAAATAATGTTACTCCAGTGGTTGCTGTCGAGGGACTCAACACTGTGATTGTGAAAGTTCCATCGAGGGTATTTCCATATGGGTCAATGGCATGCACTGAAACGCCATGGTCACCAACTGAAAGCGGTACAATGCTCCTAATACGTCCTTGCCAATCCACGGTGAATCTTGATGTATCATCGACAGTCCAAATAATTCCAGAGAGATCTGTTGCGTTCAGGTTATAGATGAATGCATCTCCAAAATTGATGGTTTGATCCTCTGGCTCTTGCGTCCATTCTGGAGCAGTTGTATCTACAACGGTAACAGTAAAACAACAAGTAGTTACATGATGGTATGTATCATAGACTGAAATCTCTAATTGGTATTCAGCAACTTCAAGCGATTGGTTGTTAATTATGATACCGTTGGAATCGATTTCAAATTCTGAAGAACCAGTTAAACTCCAATGATCTATCCCTGAAATATCGTCTGCTTCGAGTTGATATTGTAAGGCATCTCCATATTCTACTGTTTGATTTTCTGGTATTTCAGTCCAATAAGGTGGAATGCTATCATACACTTCTATCCATAGGTAGAGTTCAGCTTCATATCCTGCGGTATTATTAACATAGACTGTAAGTTCATAGAAATCGACATCTGGAGGTGTTAATGTATAGATTGCTCCGTATCCTCCAAAGCCACCGGTGATATTGAAATGTGATGTATCAGACATCCACCAACTATCAATCTCAGCAGTGGATTCAACATACAAATCAATATACGGATAATCACCAAATTCGAAGTAATAGTCTAGATTTGTGTTAACAAATTCCGGTAATCCAGGAATGAGAAACAACCAAGCATCATAGGATCCTGCTCCATAGCTGTTTGTATATCCTGCTACTATAAATTCTTCAGGTCTTGATTCAATTATACTGTATCCATAATCCGCAGCAGCACCGCCATAGTAATAACTTCCCGTTTCAACTAACGAAGGATCTAGACGCAATACTTTGACCTGAGAAGTTCCAGTACCAACATCGACAGTACCAATTACAGCAAAGCCTCCTCTTGAGCAGAGAGTTATTCCATAGGCAGCATCAGCATCTCCATCATCAAAGTTCTGCTCCCATAAGACAACACCGTATTTACTGACTCTAATAACATAGAAATCTCCTAGGGCATCTCCGAAACTTAATGTTATGCCAACCATTACAAATCCTAAATTATAGTAGCTTATTATCTGGTAACCTACATCGTTATAGATACCTCCGTAAGTGAAATCCCATGATATTGTACCACTTTCATCAATTCTGATGAGCCAGAAATCATAGTCACCAGCTCCTTTGCTACGAGTTGATGCAAGGATTGCGTAACCTCCATCATTACATTCAACTACAGACTTAGCAAGGTCCTCATCACTTCCCCCATAGGTTCTGGTCCAAATCTCATTTCCATTTCTATCAAGATAGATGGCTAAGACATCTTGACCGCCCGCTCCATAACTTTCAGTATTGCCTATTGCTAACAAATTACCACTACTTGATTCAAGGACATTGGCAAAATAATCATTTAGAAGGTCATCTCCAAACTGATATGTCCAGACTTCTTCACCCTCAGCAGTGATTCTATCTAGTCTTGCATTATAATAAGTTCCAGAAACAGTTACACCCGCAATGACAAAATCGCCATTTTCACATTCGATAATAGCATTTCCTGATTCGTCCTCTGCTGCAGTACCTATTGTTGTAGTCCAAACCACTTCACCTTGCTCATCTGTTTTGATGACCCAAATATCACTATCACCTTCGGTAAAGCTGGCTGTATATCCAACCATAACAAAACCATCATCACTACATCGAATAATATCATAAACACGATCCTGTTCAAATCCCCCATAGGTACGATTCCACAATGCTGAATAATCAATGGAGCTCGTTTCATAAATTCTCTCTTTAATACATGGAGAAATCGTGTTCTCGTTTACAACGTTCATTGTATCTGCATCTTTTATGTTCTGGATTTCTATAAGTCCTGAGTTAGTTATAATCCATATAAAACAAAACACAATGACGATAGATAGTATTCTTGAATGCGTATTACTTTTCTTAATATTAATCACCATGTCGTTTTCATCCTACGTGGACATTCATGGCAATTGCTGTAATAACTGAGTCAAATTTTGATATTGAAGTTGTTTTAGTAATCCTAAAACCACGCTGGCTTGCACAAGGATTTCTCCTGAGAAAAGCTTTGTCTCCAAATTTCAAAGAGAAATAGAAGTGCCTATTCCCATTTGGATGCATCTTTAAGATTGATCTCTGTTAGTTTGACTCCCCATTTTGAAAAATCAGGTTCTAGAACTTGGCGAATCATGGAGTAAACAAGTTCTTTGTCGATAAGTATTGTATCACTTGGTAAAGATTCAGCAACCTCCTGAACATTGTGGACTATCAATCTTTCAACTGAAGAATAATAATTCTCAATTGCAAGAGCGGCTTTCTCAACATCAATAACTCTCCAGGTGACATGCCCTTTCCATCGTGTAGATGAACCATCATTGGAGATGAAATTTCCAGTATCTACATCTGTCATCTGGTCACGAAGTGACAACTTCAATGCTATTTTTTCAAGTATTGGTGTGACCCGAATAATTCCAGGCCCCTTTATGCCATAGTATTTTCCAAGTCTGAATACTGCTAAACGTTCCCAATCCTTTACGACTTTAATCCCTGAAGCAATATAAAGTAGTGTGAAGAAACCAAGAACCTCAACAAACATTAATGAAAGGAAAGAATCAAACTGCAAATTTACATTCTCCGTCGCCTATGTGTGGTTATCAGAAATTATTGTGATGTAACTATTTTCTAGTGCTTTTTTTCTTCGTTACTGATGGGATTGTTCCTGCCATCGATCCGATGTTACCCGGTTGATATGATTCTTCGACTTGTTCTTTCCCTGACTTCTTTCTTTTCAAAGCTATCATCAACTCCAATTGGCACTATCCAATTATCCTCGCGAACCGATAAAAAGATTTCAATCGATTTGCGAGTTTCAAAAGGAGTTTATCTATGGTCTCAAGTACTAATATACATGCGACGGACAGAGCAGACAAAGTTATCGGATTTCACAGAACCGAAAGAAGAAACTCCATCTCTTGACCCTTCTCCTGAAATAGTAGCTTCCCTGATTTCAATAACTGAATCTGAAACTCCTAGACCAAAAGGGCAGATGTGGTGTAAGACTCTTGATACCAAAGAAGACTGGGGAGTCTGCAATCTCGATGGAACAGTTCTCTTTGTTCAACTGATTGATGGTCGTCTTCATGTATATGGTGATGAGATCGTCTGTAAATGGTGTGGTGGTATTCTTGAGATTAGTGAAGACAAGGTGTTCTGTGGTGGTCGCTGCAGGCGGTATCAGGGCGATTTTTCACGAGATTTGAATGATTTTCTCAAATGGGAAGGAGCTAAATCTTATACCCTTCGGAAGATTATTGCTGAAATAGAGAATCTGAAATTAGAGCCTCGTGACCTCGAATCAATTTCTTATGCACCACATTGGTCAATCCTATACGAATATGCAGATGAGATGGAATCAGATGATGTTCCTGATTGAATGACAATTTCTCCCTTTTGACGAAAAAGTAATTAGTCCTAAATCCTATTGGCAAGGATTTGATGGTGATACATATGTCAGAAATACCATTGACTGGTGATAACAACTGTATTGGTTCAAGACCAAAGGAAGTGACTTGGGCCGCTTGGTTAGTCTTGATAGAGGCTATTACAGGTTTAATTGTAGTAGGAATAGAATTTGCTTTTGACATGGCTAATGATTATACATTGTTGGGATTTGTCTTAGTTATTGTTGCCTTCTGGCTGTATTCACAGATTCTCAAACAAGATTATACTGCATGGATGATGGCTGTCGTATTCAATATCATTGCAATCTTTTTGTATGCAGTTGGAGATAACTGGCCTGGCGCAATATTGAGTGTATTTTGCTTTGTCTATCTAGTCTCACCAAATGTTAAGGTTCATTTTGAACATAATAGATAGTTGGCTGGATTTCCCAGCCATCTTTTATTTTGATGAACTGGATCTTGTACATGCAATCTTAAAAAAATGTGAAATTTATAAGGTCTCAAATCTGAGTTTTCATGTCGTGCAAAGGTTGGGCATAAAAAGCATCCAGAAAAAACCACCAGTTTGATACTAATTGAACTCTCTTGTCGAACTATTGCACATGATGTTGAATAGGAGTTTAAAGAATGAATGGGTCCGCAATAGACCAAGTAATTTGTGTCGTTATAGTTGGAATGCTAGCATGTTCTTCATATTTTGGAATAATCGCTGCGCCAAATTATGGGATTAATAATATCTCAAATGATGAAACACAAGATATTGTTCTTGAAAATAATGAAAAGGGGAATTTTGAAAGCGACGAGTTAGCTGATTGGTTTTGGCCAGATGGCGATGGCGACACATTCGATATTCGCTCATTATTAGATTCCTATCGGGAAAATGCAGACCATGTTCAAGTATATCATACATCAAGTTATTCATATTCTCAAGATGGCTTTGATCTCACATATGAAACTCATGACAATACTATGACAATTAGTGCTAGTGTTAGTGATTATGGAATTATCACATATGATTTTGACGAAGGTACCTATGAGTCCATTGTAATTTCTGGGATGCAACTTGCAAATACGTATGGTACTCCTGTTTTACCATATAGTAAGGTCTTGTTTAATATCCCCTTAGGCGCTCAGATTTTAGATGTTCGTGTGAGAAGCAAATCCACAGAATCAATTTATGGACTTGATGTGGTACCCGGACCTAAACCTGTGGCAATTTATGGGGATATGATGCCTGATACCAGCCTGTTCTTTAATCCTGAATTTTACAGTTCGTCAACTCTTCTTCCAGACCAGATAGTGACATCAGAAGTTGTTCATCATGGAGATGAGCAAGCTCTAATGATTGAAATCAATCCTCTTCAATATAATCCAATACAAAAACAAGCAACCTTACATTCAGACTTAATTATAGAAGTCACTTATGATATTCCAATTACCAAGGATGCAGTCACATATAATGGATGGAGTAGCTACGATGGGACTAACTACACCATTATAACATCAGATGATTTTGAATCTGTATTGACTAACTTTACCTCTTGGAAGACTGAACTTGGCTTTCAGGTACAGGTTGTTACAGTTGAAGATATCTTAGCTTCATATTCTGGACGCGATAATCCTGAGAAAATTCGCTCATTCATTCAATTAGCTTACGCTCAAAATCATACTGAATATTTTCTTCTTATTGGTGATTGTGATATTGTACCAGTAAGAGAGGTTATTGACCCTGCATATGGGCCTGGTCTAGATAATGGAACTGAACCTTCTGATCTCTATTACGAATGTCTTGATGGTGATTGGGATGCTAACATGAATAATCAGTTTGGTGAAATGGATGATAACGTTGACTTGTTCCCTGAAGTTAAGGTTGGTCGATTACCAGTTCAAACGCCGATCCAAGCAGCTCATGTCCTTCAACAGATTATTGACTACGAATCTAATCCCACAACTGGTGATTGGCTTAATGATTTCATGTTGATTGCTGTTGATTGTTTTGGATATGGTGACGGTGTGGTCATGACAGAAGCAGAAATAAATCAAAAGTATCTTTTTGATTCATTCTTTGATGTTTACAGATACTACCCCACAGATGGATCACTATCTACAGAGGATATTGTGTCAAAGATTAATTCCGGAATCAATATCATAGACTTTTTTGATCATGGCGCATATGATGTTTGGGTTGATGCTTTAAGTGTTGATGATGTACTTGATTTAAGTAATGGTAACAAATCATTCTTTGCATTTGCAATGGCATGTGAAACTGCCGCATTTGACGTGGAATATGTAGAACCCGTAATTGGTGAAGCATTCTTCAGAAATCCTAATGGTGGTGCTTCCACCTATATTGGAGCAACGCGGGTAGCTTGGGCAGGGTATGATTGTTTTGACGGTCTTCATAATAAATTCTGGGACTTTTTCTTAGCAGATGCATTAGCAAATAGAGCAGCAAGTCCAAAAGATGCACTTCATGCAGCTATAAATTACATGGCAACTACTTTTGATACTACTAATGCACCGACATTGGAGAGTATTTACCAAGCAATATATTTTGGAGACCCTTCGCTTATTCTCTATTGGAAACACAATGTTACAACTGTAACCGAACCCGTAGAGGTCAATGAAACCGTGAATCTCAATGGGACATGTTTAAGATATAATGGTTATCCAATTGAAGACAATATCGATATTTTAGTCAAAGATCCTCTTGGTACCACAGTCTATTCCGATACAGTAGTGACTGACTCCAATGGGACTTTCTCAATTAGCTTTCTTGCAAGCTCCCAACCAGGTACCTATACTGTAGAAACATCCATAATCCAGCCTTTTCAATACAAAGCTATTACCACTTTTGTTGTAGGAACACTAAATATGACACTGCAAATTGACAATGAGCCAATCTATTATACGAATTTGGAATTTTCAGGTACAACGAGCCTAGGCAGTAGTGGCAGTGCTACTCTTCTTGATTCTACTGGAAGTATTTTGGGAATGGCTGCACTCTCCATAATTGGAGAAACATTTTCAGGTTTGATCAATATTACAAAATTTGGACCACTTCATCTTTACGTACAATTCGATAATGGCTCCATGACTTGTGGAAAATCAATCGATTTCAGAGTCATTCGTGGTGATGTCCTCATTCTTGCGGATAACGCAGGTACAAATTTAGGACCAGAATATCCTGGGGGTTGGGCGGATTACAATTGGGGCGATGCAGCAAATCCTGGTGATTATATACTCGCATTAAAGGATGAATACAATATTACAGTGTTTAATACTATGGATATCACAACTCCACCACTTTCTTTTTTGAATGATTATGATGTGGTCATTGCTACAACAGGTGACAATTTTTATTATCCTCTAAGTGCACCAGATAATTTCCTTTTAGATGTACTATATGAGTACCACCTTAATGGTGGTGAAATTCTCTTTGAAGGCGCATCCATTCTTAGTGCATTATATGGATCATATGCAGAGTATTTTTCAAGTCTGTTTCATGCTGAATTCGTTGATAATATTTTAAATGATGGAAGCCTTGAATTGTGCTTTAGTAGCCATCCAATTTCATCGGGTCTCCCATCAAGCATTCCCCTTGAAGCAGGTCTTGGATCATTATATGTTGATGTTCTTAATCCAACAAATAATTCTCTTCAAGTAGCTTCCTATGGCGGAAGTTATACTGGAGATTCCGCAATTATTGGTCTTGCTCCTTCATCATATGCTGGCGGGATTGTCTTCATCGGCTTCTCCATCGATGCTATAGCAGACCAAGGCTATAGAGATGTATTAATTCAGAATGCAGTGTCATCGCTTCTGTATCCAACTCTTTTAACAACACTCTCGGATGATGCACTGAAGACTGGTACATCAGAAACAATAGACATTGAAGTAAGTGATTCAGCAACTGGTACGCCTGTGAAAGGAGCTCGTGTAATCTTCGAGGGTTGCGGAGTTTCAGAAGTAAACAACACCATAGAAGATGGGACTTGCAGCATTCTAGTCAATCCGTCATCTGAAGGATTGATACAAGTAAATGTTACAAAAAGTGGGTATCTGAACTTTACAACCTCTATCATTGTATACGATCAATCAATTGTTAGTTTGTCCGCTTCTCCATGCTATCTTGAGAGATCTGTCGAAACATTAGTCACTATCACAGCTAAAGACTTCTATGAACACAATCCTTTGGAAAATTGTTTCATTAATGTTACAGGTCTTGGAAATAGCGACACTGGTTTTACAAATGAATCTGGAATGATCAGCTTCATTTTATCAGCTTCAATTCAAGGAATAATTAAAGTTGAAGGATCTCTTAGTGGATATATCAGCTCTTCATGTAATATTGCTGCTAGACTAAACATCTTGGTCTTACCTGGAATTGGCACCGACTATGCATCATATTGTTGCTGGGATTATCTTATGTTACATTGGAGTGAGTTTGGAGAGTACCCACTCTATATTGATTATACAACATTTCAAAATTCATCAGCATTAGTCACTCTTGATTTACTTGAAGAATTAAATCCTGATGTTCTCAGTTTTGGATTTATCTTGCGCACTTTCTTGTCTTCTGAAGTAGATGCAATCAAGGCGTATGTAACAGCAGGTCATGGATTCGTTGTAGATAGCGGTGTATTATACTACGACTCCACTAATTGGCAGGAATTCCTTGGATTGACAGGTCTTTATGATATGCAAGGTGAGAACGCAATAGTTGAGATAACTCAGCAAGTACCATCTCATGCTATTTTTAACAAGGTTTCAGATCCCTATGTATCAGGAGCACCTCTAGTTGTTTATCCTAGCTATACAGGTTGGGACTCGTCAAAACTCTTGGGTGCATGTTACATCGGTGCTGATGAGTCAAGTATTCCAAGGGGTGCAATTATTACTTATCATGGAATGGTGTATATTTCAACAATTCCTCAGTATATGAGTAATATTGATGACTGCCAGCTACTGTATAATGCCTTTTTATGGTCGAAATATGCTATCCCAGAACATGAACTTGTTATCTCATTGGATGTTTCGAAACAAGTTGAAATCTCAACCACAGTACCAATTCATGCAGCTGTTATAAATTCTGGAACAAGTACTGAAACTGATATTGATGTTTCTTTATACATCAATTCAATATTGGTTGATAGCATGACTATTCCATCACTTACTAGTGGTTCAACTGAAGCCTTAGAATATAGTTGGAGTGTTACAAATGATGGAATATATAATGTGACAGCCACAGTGGATGTCGTTCCTGGAGAGGATTCTGTATTCAATAACAAGGCGTCCGAGATAGTATTAGCTCGATCTCTTATTGATTATATAATGGAAGAGAGTGAATTCACTTGGTATAATGCCAAAGCTAATGGTGCAAATCTCATGATTAGTGGCGATGATGAATATCAATCAGTAATTCTTCCATTTTCATTTCCTTACTACGATTGTCTCTACAATGTAATTCATATTAGTAGTAACGGATGGCTAAGTTTTACCAATCCAAACCCATATGATTATGCAAACGTTGGTTTTCCAAGTTCACATTCAAGATATGCCTATGCTGTTGCTCCAATGTGGGATGATCTAGCAGCAAATAATAACATCTACTTTTGGGAAACTGAAGATTGGGCTGTCATCGAGTATAACAACTATAATTACCTAGGAGGAACCCCTCTCGGAACATTTGAAGTTGTTTTCTTTTCCGATGGACATATCGAATTCAATTTCCTGACCCTTGAGCAGACCTATTATGCAACAGTTGGTCTGAATTATGGTGATGGAATTTACTATAACTCCTATGAAAGTAGTCTTCTAAGTTATACAACGAATATCAGTCTAGCATTCCATTATTATCTACCGGAGCATGATCTCAAAGCAGGGTTGTCAGCACCAAGCTATGCATTCATTGATGAATCCACTGACCTGATACCCTACGTACGCAATATGGGAACCTCAAGTGAAGTCTACGTTGAACTAACTATGAGTATTAATGATGTAGATATTGTAAATGTGATGGTGACGAATTTGAACTCCTTGGAGTCCTTTGAATATCCATATTCTTGGACACCATCTGAAGGAGGATATTATTACATAGAAGTATATGTCACACCCGTTGTAGGCGAACATTCAACATCAAACAATTATATATCAGCGTTGATTTTGGTCGAAGCTCCTAGAAGTTTTGAAATTCTATCTCCACTGGAAGGAGAAACAGTATCCGGTGGACTAGTCTTCGTTGAAATTGACTCAGATGATTATAGTGAAATTGATTACATTGATATCTATCTCAATGATGAATTTCTATTCACTTATACCTCGGGTTTTGTTAGCGAGATAGCGGTACCTGTCTTTGAAAATGGTACAAACGAAATAACATTTGAGATACATTGGTATGATGCAATATCAGAAGCATCTGTTAGCTTTGTTTCAACTGAAGTCGCTCCGTTATTGTATCCGGAGGTAGGTGATTATTATAATTGGTACATGTTATCGGGCTCTTACAATTTCATAGTTAATTTCACATTTGGTTTGATGGTCAACGATTTTGATGTGGAAGTAAATATCTATGAAGAAATCCGTGATGAAACTAATTCAACGATTGCTACTGTTTCATATGATGTTATTGCTAGTACATTGAATGGCTATATTCCAACAGGAACTCTGCAAGGAGCTCGCCTATTCTTCATGACTGGCTTAGACTCGCCTACTATAACTGGAGATTCTGCTGGATTTGGAGACGCTCTTGTTGGAACTAGTTGGGATGAAGTCTTGTATGTTAATAGCTATGGAATATGGAGAGGATATGCAGTCTGGAACTCCTTTTCATCTGAAAGTAATGATAATGCTTCTATTTTTAGAAGTAATGGACTTCTAGCTACATACGCATATAATGGAGGGTATACAGTAGGATGGGTAGTCGACTCAAGTTTCTTTGCAGATCCTGATACTAGTCCTCCAGAGTGGTTAAAACTCTCTGAAATAATCTTTGCAGAAGCAGGTGAACCTCTAAGGTATCAAATCGATGTTTTTGATGAAACTGGAATCAATTCATTCACGATTAATGATACAGCAAGATTTCGCTTGACTTACCATATGAGTTACTCTGGTCTATTGACTAATGTAATTACATTGAACATTGGTAGGTATGGACTTCTAGTTACTGTTGTTGATCCATATGGCTACTCAACAACAGCTGCAGTTACCGTGATTGTACAGGATACTACTGCTCCATCTTGGTTAATTACACAGCAGAATTATACTGTGCAGATTGGTACTAATTTCGCAATCCTCCTTGCCGCCGAAGATTTCTCTGGAATCGATCACTGGAGTGTCAATGATACGAGATTTGCAGTGAATGAAACTGGTTGGCTGACTAGCATTGAAACATTACAGATTGGAACGTATATCTTGAAAGTATCTGTATTTGATACTTACGAGAATGAGAACACAATGACAATTGTGATCAATATAATTCCTACATCAGATATACCGACTGGAGACATTTTCCTAATCTATATGACTGTGGTGTTCACAAGTGTTGTTGTTGGAGGTTTTATCGTGATTTTATTGATTCGTAAAAGAATCATTAACTCACGGGGAGGTTAGTGGGCTACTTAGCTGAGGGATTAAGTTCGTAGAGAAGAAATCGTCTATCTCTGAATTCTTCATCTATAATTCCTAAGCTAAATGCCCATTCAGTTGCACGAGGCCCCAAGAAATACACAGCTCTATCGGCTTTCAAAGTCTTAGCTTCATCTATCGTCCTAGAGATGATATCAACAAAGATCGATCTATTAATTGCAAATACTGTATACGCTGCAGTTAATTCATCGCTTCTCTGTCTTGATGTCATGCAATAAACTCCCTCTGCATTTCCTGCTTCATCAATGATGACTTTAATTATTCCATTCTTGGTTAGTCTGTTGAGCCCTTCAAGACTCTTGAAATCATATTCCCATGCAAGAGGAACGACTGTACTTCCTATTAGGTCCGGATTTGTCAAAAGGATTTCATAGAATCGATTTGCATCAATCTGCAATGGAAGAATGCTTGGACTTGGTTTTGGATGGTTTGGATAGGGACTGTAGAGTCGAAAGTAACCATTGCTTTCTACAAGTGTAAATCCAGCATTTTCTGCAACATGTTGAGATGCTTTATTCAATGAACTTGTAGCATACCATAATGTTCTGACTCCACTCGCCCTTGCAATCTCAATAATCGCTTTTGTAAGCTGAGTTCCATAGCCTTTATCGCGATGTCCTTCCTTCACTCTTAATCCCTGTACCCAGGCAATCGAGGTGCCTTCAATTCTCTCAAGATTTAATATTGCTACTAATTCTGTACCATTGAAAATTCCTAATGTTGTAGCATTTGAATCATTGATCCATTTGGGAAAGCTCTCAGGTACATAGTCTTTGCCTTCCCAAATTGTTTGACATAATGATTTTACTTCTTCATAATCCTCTATTGTGAGGGATCGAGGTATGTCTTGCATATCTCTTTGGTTTTCTTTGTTGACTTAAGAATCATATGTCATGGTATTGAACTCGTAATCATAATTCCGGAGGAAAAAGATTCATACTCAATTTCATGGATTTATTGCATTTTTTGCACTGTATCATCTCATCCTGTATATCACTATCATTATTGATGATAAAGACTGCTTCACAAAGAGGACATACAAAAATCTGGATTGGTGTAGCATATTTATCTTGTAATATATCTTCGATAATTTCAGAAATACGAATTTCTACATAGTCATTTCTTGTCAATTCTGTTGGATTTGGTAGCAATGTTTCTAGAATTTCGAAAGAAACTGTTTTCATATCGATTAAATACTCTGATAGAATTGTAAGCATCACTGAATTACCATATGTAAATACATGAATTCCATAGACAAATTTATCCTTTTTATTGAATTTTCTGATAATGGGAAGGAGAGATGGTTCTGGAAGACTTTTCATATGGTACCAATACACTGGCAGTAAATTTAGAATCCGCCTTACTTCGTCTTCCTCAATATCAAATAGTTCAATGATTTCCATCTACGCACGATCCCATATACATTTCTCATCAAGTGCATATAATCTGAATTACGACAAACAATCATTATGTTTTGTTCTGAAAAATTAAACAATAGTGATGGTGTACATTACTGACATATGTTGTTGGATACCCCCAACATCCAAGTTTCTTGTTATCTTGGCACCAAATCATTTCTTGTTGAAGTATAAAATCCTCTGACAGACGCCTTGCCAAATCCCAAGCAATTGGACGCATGACTCCATCAGTATCTCTCATATTCTGAACTATGATTGCAAGATATGCATCATTCCTGAGGACTATCTTTAATCTTACTAGAAGCGATGCAACTGTTTCGATATATTCAACATAATCCTCAATGTTACCAAGATCGTTTTTCAAATCACTATAGAATTGTTTGAGCCCTTTTTGCTTTCGTTCGTTATGGACAGAATTGTTACCCCCTCTTGATTTTCGCAACATATCCCAATATGGTGGTGACGTAATAAGAAAATCAAAAGTTGGAGCATTTTGATTAAATTGCTTCTCTAGTAAACTGGTAATATCTCTCGAATCACCTTCTATTAGGTGGCACTCGTGCTCTTTTGATAATAAGGATAAGAACTTCTTTCCAATGTCTATGAATTCGTGGTTAAGCTCAATACCAACTGAATGCCTAGACATTTCGTTGCAAGCAATTAAGGTGCTCCCTACTCCTGCAAACGGATCTAACACCCATGCGTTAGTTTTGGTGAAGAATTGAACAATATGTTTTACTAATTCTTCGGGAAATTTTGCGGGATGATTGAATTGATTCCTTGTTCTAGGTCGGGGATTTATAATAAACCAAGACTTAGTGGCTTTTACCCATTCCTTACTACTCAAATCATTTAATGTATTGATTGGTTGTTGCCGCACAATCCTTCACCAATTGATTTACTGCAAATATCTTTCATAAGTTTAGCTCTCAAATTCGGGACATTATGATTCTGTTTATTCCAATTTCAATTATATCTGCACAATACGAAGCTATTCTACCAAGATGCAGAGCCAAGAGAATCTCATGTGAGCTCTTCTCTTTTCGAGATGATTCCAACTTGCGTAGGCCCTTGGCCAACTCCGTTGCTTCCTCAAGTGCATCAAATGCTGCTGATGCATGACTTGTCAAATCTTCTATTTGGATTCTGCTTGGGGCGTCAATCCCAAAAAACACTGTGCTTGTTTTATCGTAAAGATTCATAATTTTCATCGCTAGTTCTTTAATCTTGTTTTCAACAGTGGTTGATTTGGCTAATACCAATAGTGCCTCACATATATGATCAGCAATACGTTCTACTTGTTTTGCGGCCATGCTAAAATTGAGTGCGTCAGAAGAAGTAAGTGATACCAATCTTGAGTAACTTGGATCACGAAGGACGAGATGACAGAGTCGTTCTACAAGATACCGATTGCGATCAACTTGTTCATCCCTCGATATGATATGAGAGTAGTCTGTAGCATTACCTGTTTCGAGAATAGAAACGGTGCGTTCGAGCATATATTTTGTTGTTGCAAATTGCCTTCTTAGGACCTTGCGAATGACTTCTCTATCACTAGATAATAAATCACTTACAAGAACGCTATTGCTGCGCTCTTCTAATATTCCCCATCCCTCAAGTTTGTCAACCCACTTACTAATATCTTCTCGTGTTGCCATATCCATTGATTCATCAAACTTGAGTTCTAAATCTCCAACTCCAACAATATATGCACCTACTAGCAAGTTGGCAAGGTCCTTCTTATGGTCTTTATCAATGCCAATTTTGAGTCTTTCTCTCTCTTTTTTTGACATAGAGGTAGGAATCACATGAAGTGATCCATCTTGAATTCGTTCAAGGAGTACTTCTGAATGTTTCTGTAAATTGTGTTCATCACACCAATCACGTGGTAAATAGACGTAGAGTGAATTCCTAACCTGATTCAATTTTCGTGTTGAGTTCAAGATTTTTCACCATTAACTGTAAATGTTGTAAATGCATAATCCCTGATTCAAAATAGTAAATCATTATGTTTGATTCACATTGCCAATTCTCTGATTTGTGAAGTCATTCTTGATTTTGCGATTTAATATTATGCATATGATGCATTTACATCTATTACCGTAGCTGAAGCTGATGCCTATTTTTTAACTATCTGTTTTTTTTGACAAATTTCAAAGAAAAACGGAGTGCGTATCATGAACAATACTTTGAAATTAATTACCTTTTTTGTCCTAGGTATTTTAATTGGTGCTGGTGGTCTGTACTTAATTGGAACACCTACTAGCGGCTCTACTACATACACTATATCTACGGCAGGATCAACGACTGTTTTTCCACTCTCTCAAGAATGGGCAACGCAGTTCCACGAGATGTTTCCGTTGATAACAGTGAATCCAAGTACAGGAGGATCTGGTCTTGGACAATCCCAAATTGCCAGTCAGTTAATTGACATAGGCGCATCAAGTTCATACCCTGACTTAGACTATCGAACAAATCATACTGATGTAAAGATAATTCCAATTTCAGCTGATGCACTTGGTATCGCAGCAAATCCCTCAGTAAATGGTTCAATCTTCAAGATGGATTGCGATATGGCTGTAGCTATCTTCCAAGGCAATGTTACAACATGGGAAGAATTAGAGTCTACCTTCAACGTGGCAATAATAGCATCTGGCGCAATTCACGTCTATGTAAGAGCTGATGCCAGTGGTACTACTGCTACATTCGCAAGTTGGCTTGAAACAGCTGACCAGAATATAAACTCAAATGGTGCTGAATATGAATGGAAACTGGGGCATAAAGAAACTGTTTCTTGGCCATCTGGTCATAGTGCAGTCGATGGAAATCCTGGTGTCGCATCAGGTGTGCTATCAGACACACAAGGAATTGGTTATGTAGGTTTGGCATTCCTTGAAGGACTGACACCTGCTCATTTGTATAATCCAGGCAATCATGCATATGTAGAACCTACATTGGAAAATGCATTGAAAGCCTTACCTGATGAGTTAACAGATCCTGGACAGAATTTGATGAATACAAACAAGACTGGTGCATATCCTATTTCCAGACTTTTGTATTATTTGGTAAATGAAAATAATATTCACTGGTATACTTTGGTCTATCTGAATTGGGTCCTCATTCAGGGTCAGCAGTACATCTCTGAAGTTGGCTATGTGCCAATTAGTGGAACTTCTGCTGTGACCTATGCATTCAGTGTTGTTAACAATCTGACACCAACTAGCTGAATCCTCCGAAAAGTCATGGACGCTAAGGTGAGAATATGATATCCGAATACCTTAATTTAGTATATTTATTGGCGTCCATGACAAAATATAGAGGTAATCTGTTTGAAATCCATTTGGCGACAAAAGACGAGTCTGATGGCTGGCTTAATTATCGGTATAATTATTGGTGCGGGAGGATTGAGCTTCATTAGTCCACAATCTGGAACGAGTTCAATTGCCACTATTACAACTGCAGGATCAACCACGGTGTATCCTCTTTCTCAAGTTTGG
The DNA here is from genome assembly GCA_016839245.1 of Candidatus Thorarchaeota archaeon. Next base: position 59,623 of record JAEOUN010000092.1, on the reverse strand, counting down.
GCGGCATATTTCACTACTGATAATCCTGGCTTAATATTAAATCCAAGTCCCGGAGGATCAGGTCTTGGTCAATCTCTTGTAAGTCAGGGTCTCATAGATGTTGGTGCATCGAGTTCTTTTCCTAAACAGGACTACATTGATGAAAATCCAGAAGTTGAAGTTCTACCAGTTTCAGCAGATGCACTTGCAATTATTGTCAATGAGCAAATTAATGGATCGATTTTCAAGATGGATTGTGATATGGCTGTAGCTGTCTTTCAACGAGAGGTAACAACATGGGAAGACTTCGCGGCTACATTTGGTGTTGCTATTCTTCAAACAGGACCAATTAATGTATATGTTCGATCCGATGCGAGTGGAACAACGGCAACATTTGCCAAATGGTTAGAGACAGCCAATGAGAACAATAATTCAAATGGAGCAGATTATGAATGGACTCTTGGACACGAAGAAGCTCTATCTTTCCCTGCAGGAATCAATGCAGTAGATGGTAATCCAAGCGTTTCATCTGGTGTAATTGCAGATGATCATGGTATCGGGTATGTTAGTCTAGCATTCATGGAAGGTGCTGTAGCTGTTGATTTGTATAATCCGAGAAATAGTCAGTGGATTGCTCCTTCTGTTGTCAATACAATCAAAGCAATTCCCTCAAACCTTACATCTGTTGGTCAAGATATTATGAATTCAGAAATCACCGGAGCTTACCCAATTGCTAGACTCCTGTTTTATCTTGTGAATCGAGAATACCTAAGATCCTATACTATTACATATCTTTCATGGTGTTTGCTTCGTGGTCAAAATTATGTGTCTGAGGTGGGCTATGTCCCCATAAATGGGACTTCTGCCCAGCAATATTCGTTCAATATTATTACAACGTTGATACAAGATATAGAGTAAAGAAATCAAAAAATGGATGGTAATGAAGGATGAAGGAGGATACTAATGCAGCAGAGGGAGAATCTAAGGCATCCATCATTGCTAGGATATTGAAGAATGCCAAGCGCTCGCTCAACGATTTTAAAGAAGCTGATAGACCCGGTCGTGTGGATACTTTAGGGCGTATAGGTCTCTTCATACCCGCCCTTACTAGTACACTCATCATTATTTTGATTCTAACCTTTCTTTGGTATGAGTCATTTCCCATTTTTACTAGTCCAAATGGTGGTCCAGCAATTATTGTAAATCCGACTTGGGACCCAAATAGAGACCTCTATGGTATTGCTATATTCATTGTTGGTTCTCTCATGTGTACAGGAATTGCAATTGGAGTTGCAGTACCTCTAGGTATTGGAGGTGCAATCTTTCTCAGCGAGTTCTGTCCTATGAAATTCAGACAATCAATTAAAATGATAATTGAAATGATGGCTGCTATACCATCAATTGTCTATGGTCTCTGGGCATATCTTGTTCTTGTACCGATAATCAAGAACAATGTGGCACCTATATTTGGTAGCTCAACTAATGGACTTTCTGTTCTTGCTGGTGGGATTATACTGGCGATCATGCTTCTACCAACAGTCGTTACAATCTCTAATGATGCATTGCAGAATGTTCCAACAAGTCTTCGAGAAGCCTCTCTTGCTCTTGGAGCAACTCAGAGTGAAACTTCAAGAAAGGTTGTACTCTCTGCAGCTTTACCGGGCGTAGGTGCTGCAGTTGTCCTCTCGCTTGGAAGAGCTGTAGGTGAAACAATGGCTGTTTTAATGGTTACTGGCAATTCACTTCAGATACCTTACTCGTTATTTGATCCAACTTATGTTATGACAAGTATAATTACAAATCAATTGGGTTATGCCTTTGTCTTCCCTCTATGGAGATCTGCACTATTTGCTGTTGGTTTAATTCTCCTAGTAATGTCAGTATGTTTTACACTTACTGCGAAACTATTCATCCGTCACGGAATGAAAACAAGGGGGTATATCTAGAATGAATGCTGGTACTCCTTCTGAATCTATCATCAGAAAAATATACACTCGTATTGGGCTTAAAGATGCTCTAAAATCAAGGCGACATCTTTCTGATTATTTATTCAAAATTCTATTAGGTGCAGTGATGATAATTATCATTTCACCATTCTTTCTAGTCCTCTTTCAAGTGGCAGGAGTTGGTTTTGCACAGGTGTTTGGAACGGGTCCTGGCCAGGGTATAGACTTTCTTTTTAGTTTTCCTGGAGCTGGACTCGAAGGAGGAATAAGAAACGCTTTTGTTGGAACAGTCGAACTAGTTCTACTGGCTGCTGCTGTCGGAATACCTCTGAGTGTTTTCGGGGCTGTTTATATTAATGAATATACACAACCCGGAACAACACGTTCTATCATTGAATTCACTTCTGATGTACTTGCTGGAATACCATCAATCGTCTTTGGAGCATTTGGTTTTGCATTCCTTGTCGATTATCTACATCTTGGAATGGGAATTATCGCTGGAAGCCTTACTCTTGCGTTTATGATGATTCCAACAGTCTTACGTACGACTCAGGAAGCACTTCGAGCAGTGCCTATGTCCTTACGAGAAGCATCTCTGGCATTAGGAGCCACGAAATGGTCAACCACATGGAATGTGACCCTTCGTTCAGCATTCCCTGGTGTTATTACCGGAGTACTTCTAGCTGTTGGGAGAGTGATGGGTGAAACTGCTCCACTCATATTCACAGCAGGAAATAGTCTAAGTGTTCCCACCGAAATCTCAGGTCCTGGTTCATGGGTAGCATCTATGACTTATACAATATGGGCATACATCAGTGATCCCCGACAATACCTTCAGGAGAAGGCACAGGGTACTGCTCTTGCACTTATGATAATGGTTCTGGCAATTGATGTAGTTGCTAATCTCATATCACGAAAAGTTACACGGAGGCTTGTGTAGATGCCTGATTTCAAATATCATATAGAAGTTCACAATCTATCAACTTGGTTTGGAAAGAAGCATATTTTGAAAGATATTACTTGCTACTTCAAGGATAATACAGTTACCGCTGTAATGGGACCAAGTGGATGTGGCAAATCCACCCTTCTCAGGTCGCTAAATAGGTTAAATGATCTTGTACCCAACTTTAAGCATAGTGGGACAGTTCTTTTCGGCGGCGAAGATATCTATGGGTCTGGAACAAGTGTTTATGATTTACGGACTCGCATAGGGATGGTCTTTCAGCGGCCAAATCCATTTCCAATGAGCATAAGGGACAATCTCACATATGGACCAAAACTTCATGGAACAAAAGATGAAGATGAATTAGAAAAAATTGTAGAAACCTCGTTAAAGAAAGCAGCACTCTGGAATGAGGTCAAAGATGACTTGGATCATCCTGCACCCAATCTTTCTGGAGGGCAACAACAACGATTATGTATTGCAAGAGCTCTCTCTGTAGATCCTCCAGTACTCCTAATGGATGAGCCTGTTTCATCTTTAGATCCAATAAGTGCTGCAAAGATTGAAGAGCTCATTGTTGAATTGAAAAACGATTATACGATTATTTTAGTTACCCATAATGTTCAACAAGCCTTTCGTGTATCGGATCAATCTGCTTTCCTATATTTGGGAGAGCTAGTCGAATTCGATGAGACAAAGAGAATCCTTGAAGCTCCCACTGATCCAAAAACCGAGGCATTCATTACAGGGCGTATAGGATAGGTGAGAACGATGTCAACACAATTACAGCGTCATTTGAGACTTATCAATGGTAAGTTAAGAGAACTATCAGAGATGGCTACTGGTGCCTTCATAGACTCGATGAAAGCATTCAAGGCTCTCGATCAAGACATGGCCGCACAAGTGCGTGAAACTTCTGAGAGAATAGAAATACTTTCTCAAGTCATTGAAGAAAATGTATTCGAGACCATCGCTAGACGACAACCTGTGGCAAAGGATTTACGAGAGTTAGCCACGTATCTTCAGGTTACGTATCAGCTCTATAGAATAGGAAGATACGCCTATAAAATTGCACACATTGTTCGACTTTGTGAAGGCATGAATCACTTTAAAGAACTCATTTCACTTCCTTATTTAGCTGATTTAGCAAAGCAGACCATTGATATTGCAATGAAGGGTGTCTTGGACCGCGACATCTCACAAATTGATGAACTAGAGAAATTAGAAGCAATCAGTGACAAGGAAACCTCGGAGATGTTTGAAGAGATCACTGACTATCTCCGCAAACGTACTGATATCACAACCATGGCATTATATTATGTTGTTGTTGGGAGGTATTGTGAACGTGCTGCAGACCATGCATTCTCTATTGCCGAACGAGCTGTTTACATGGTGACTGGAAAACGAGTTAAGCTTGGATTAGCCTATAAAGGTCAATCAAGTCAGGCTCCTCACTAAACATAAAGGATAAAATAATTATAATCGCAACACCTTAATCCTAAATCAAATAATCTATGAAACTGGTAGTATCGCAATGAATCCTAACCTTGAGCCAATTTCGACTGAAATTGCAAAATACCTGAGGAAACTTCATAGTCTGGTTAGTGCAACGCTCAGGCAGTCAATGAAAGTTTTTGAAGATCTTGACACAGATGTTGCAGAAGAAGCTTTGAAGGGTGCTATCGATGTTGAAAACTTGCACTACGCCATAGAAGATATGGCTTTTGGCGCAATGACTACGTATCAACCCTCAGACAAAGACCTTCGTCGGCTTATTGCCTATATTCATACTTCTGGCAATCTCAAGAATATAGGGAGGTATGCTCAGAAAATAATGGAAATTGTTACCACTAGTCAAAACCTCGATCACTTCAAAGAGCTCGAATCACTTCCCTATCTAGCTGAAATTGCAAACACGGCTTTGGCAACAAGTATGCGTGCAGTCTTGGAGGAAGATTTGAGCGAGATTGGTGAATTGGAGAAATTGGAGAATCAGAGTGATAATGAAACCTCAGACATGTTCAGGGAAATTATAGAGTACTTGGGGAGGTATCGTGATATCAGTACCATGGCGATGTACTATATCATTGTTGGCAGATATTTTGAGCGTGCGGCGGACCAAGCAATCAATATAGCAGAGTCAGCTGTTTATCTCGTCAATGGAGAACGGAAGAAACTTGGAAAAGCATATGATGGCCTTGATGATCTCTCTGATCTACTGATCGATATTTAGGTTGTATTCTCAACTCTTACGTATTTTTTGAACTAGTTCCACAAAAGCTGTATCTACATTCATATTCTCAGTTGCGCTAGTCTGTAGATGAATAAGGTTTCTTGCTTCGAGCATGCCCTTAATCTGATCTGCCGTTATGACCGAATTGAGGTCAATTTTGTTCTCAATAGCAATTACAATTGCATTTTCTGTTGACTTTCGAAGAGCGTGCAACCAGTTATCTATGTGTTCTAAGGTTTCAGGGCGAGTTCGATCAAATACAAAAAATGATCCTGAAGCATTAGCACAGAATTGTTCACGGAGTTGTGCAAAAGCCTCTTGACCTCCGATATCCCACAAGACCAATTTATGCAATTCACCATTTAATTCAAGCATCTTAACATGAAGAATAGCACCAATAGTTCTTCCAAAATCGGGTGACAGGCTGTCATAGACATATCGTTGAATAAGTGAAGTTTTCCCTACTCCGCTATCACCTAGAAATACTATCTTATGGATGAAATCTGGGTCCTGCTCACTCATACATCTATCACCAAAATGGAATTATTAGATTGGAGTTAATCCTTTCTTTCTTGCTTTTGATAATATTTTAGCAGTCATCTCTTTGAAGGCTTCTTCAACATTCATATCTTCTTTAGCACTGGTTGGAATCATTTTCACATTGTACTTAGAGATGATTTCATCCTTGACTTCTTGGGGAATTGTGCTCTCAAGGTCAACCTTGTTTTCAAGTAGCATTAATGGAATCTCACCAGCCACTGTCTGAAGGGCGTTGATCCAGTCATCAATTCGTTTAATTGTATCAGGTCGGGTAGTGTCAAATACAAAGAAAGCTCCGGATGCATTCATATAATATGCTCTGCGTAACTGAGCAAAGTTGTCTTGACCAGCTATATCCCAGATTACTAGTTTCACGGTCGTATCTTCGACCTGCACCATTTTAAGATGTATATCGGTTCCAATTGTGGCGAGGTAGTCACCCTCAAATGAATCGTAAACAAATCGGCCAACAAGACTCGTTTTTCCGACGGCACCTTCTCCTAGAAAAACAATTTTGAATAAATATGAAGCATTACCAGACAGGATGAGAACACCCCAGAGCGCAGTGTTATTTGGGAGATACCCCAATCATCTAATAACCCTATCGCCACTAATAATGTTAACTCAGATTTCTCAACCAAAAGCCAAAAAAGCGAGGCAAATTTCTAGGGGGATGTGAAAGGAAGATGCAGATAGGAACTTTTGCAAGAACAACTGAACAAGTTCTAGATGGACTGAAGGTTATGCCGGATTTCATCGAATTACGAATGGATCTGCATCATTCTATTAATTTTAGTGATGCAAAGGCTGCCACGAAAGAGGCGGGTATACCTTGTACACTACACCTTCCTAGTGATCCAAGCTGGTCTCCTATTGATATGGTAACAAAGATTATCCCCTTTGTTGATATTGGTGCGATGATTGATGCAGACCTTGTTGTGTTTCATGGTCCTTTGTCTACTATTCTGTATGAAGATCAAGACATAGATATCTTTCTTCAAACGCTTCCACTTCTATACGATGCTGCGATGGAATCAGGTATTTCTTTGGCCATTGAAACTCTCGTTTTCTACTATACTGAAATGATGCTCATTTTTGACGAATTACCAAAATTACGAATGGTACTTGATATAGGTCATGGGCAGATTTTCGCTACAAGAAATAGAGCCATTGGTCATATCGATACCTATTACGATCGCATAGAAACCGTCAATATTCATGATAATCATGCCTGTGAAATATACAAAGATCTTCTTGAGAAACAGCAATTGAGTAGCTTTTCTAAGGAAACCCTGAGAGAAATGGCGCTCACATGTGATAAGCATCTGCCAATTGGAGAAGGATCGATTGATTTCGACCCAATATTTTCAGCTCTTAAACAAAAACAGTATAACAAGAGATTCCTTATGTTGAGTAACAATCCACAGAATTTTGATGTTGAACGAGAAAAGTTTCTTGAATTATGGCTGAAATCTTAACTTTTGTGTGCTAATGTTTCAATGATTTTCCTAACTTCTTCAAGACCCTTGTTATCACCAGCTTTCGAATATAACGCATTGGCCATTCGTACAATTCGTAGAGCTTCATTCCCTTTACCTTGGACAATAAAGAATCGTGCCTGCTTTAACCTAGCAGCAGCCATTGCGCTATATACCTCTCGTGGATATTCAAACATGTCAACACTGATGGTTTTCCCACAATCTGGACAAGTAATGACAAGATCAACGTCATCTGATAAGAATTCTTTTGTTTGTGAGTCATATTTTGTAGCCGGTGTTGGAGAAGCAGATGGTATATGCGGTGTAAAACCAGTTGTTTCTTCAGTTTCCTCAACTGATGCAGTTTCTTCCTCTCCATACTTTCTTGACGAGAATTCGGCTGACAGTTCAGGAGATACTCTTGCATTTGACTCTGTAGCATCCGGTTGTGTATCATGATGAGGCGGTGCTGCTTTTTCAATAAATACAGATTTTGAACCTAAAATACTCTCTTCAATTTGCTCTGAGGTTAGCATATTTGGTCGCATCATCTCTTCTGCTTCAGGAGGCAAAGGTTCGCTTCCCTCCATTATTGTTGGAGTAGGTGTTTCTTCTCCTCCTGCCATCATTGCTGGGCCTTCGAGTAATTCTTTAACTTCGCTGGCGCGTAGCATGCGTGATTCAACAACTCCGGAACCTTCCTCTTCATCTATTCCAACAGACTCTGCTTTTGCAAATGCTTCTCTTGCTTTCTCAAGTTCTGATTTTTGTTTATGTCTTGAAGGTGCTCGTACACGATCACGAGAGACCTCACTTGGTTTCACCCATTTGTCTTCAGTTGTCGGAGCAGGCTGTTCAGTAGTCGTCATTCGCGTAGTTGGTGTTTTAGGTTGGGTGATTACAGGGATTGGAGTGGGTGTAGGTTTTTCCTTAATTGGTTTTAGGAGTGATGCTCCACAACGAATACAGAATTTCCGCGTATCCTGATTTGCCTTTCCGCATTTATCACATGTACGCACAAACCTCACCTCAAAACTATGGTACATATACCTAGAAGCTCATTAAACTTTACTAGTAGAAGAAGATAGTGTTTTCTTAACTCCTATCTACATCACTTATTACTTCTCTTTGAATTTGTATTGCTATATTACTTGCATATGAGTAGCACTTTTTCAATGTCGTTCCAGTTTCCAATATAGTACAGATTGGATCTCCATGTTGTACATATACACCCGGTGGAGACCTATCAACGACATTAGTAAAATGAGATAGGTCTTGAACTGCTCCATTAGTTCTGCTATATACAATCATCTTCAAACAAGGCTTGAATCTAATCTTGCCTAATGGTAATCTGCCTAATGCTGCATTATAATGAAGGTTTGTTACTGAAATCTTGCCTGCAAGTTCTAGCATCTCTAACGTCCCTTGAATCCTAGGATTTATCTCCATAAGCCAAAGTTTCCCTCTATCATCAACCACATAGTCTATTCCAATGGATCCTTTAAGCTCTAAGCTATTACAAATTGTTACAGAAGTTTCAGCTATTTTTTGTTCGATTTCGTGATTAACAACACTTGGCCAATAGTTACCACAATAGACAAAATCGTTGTTCCTTCCTGCTGTTGGCATCCCAATTAGCTGACTCTGAACCGAAAGCACACGGGACTGAGTACCTGTGCATAAAATACTGCAACTGATGTCTCTGCCATGAATATATTGTTGAATTACCCGTCTGTGGATTTTGTCATCATGATTTGTCTTCTTTAAAAACTTCTGAAGTTCTTGAGGATGTCTAGCTAACCTAATTCCACTGCCACCTCCAGAAACAGATTTTCTACAAATACAAGGAAATACTAGAGAATCATATTCAATCTCATCAGATGAGGTAATTGTAAACTGTTTTGGCAAATTTACATCTAGAAATTGAATTACTTCTGCAATTCTTAATCGATTGCGAGCAACCTTCATCTGTTTTACATTGCATCCTAGTAATTTTGTTGACTTCTCGAGAGGTTCCAAGATACTCGAGTAGTCATCAAAACCACTTCCAATGATGATATAGTCAATATCGATATCTCTGGTGAGTTCAATAAAATTGTCCAAGAGGATTTGATGAAGTGGTTTATTGAGTGGTTGTCGTTGACGCATTCCAGGAATGGATGATAATATAGCAATACACGAATCTGAAACGTCCATGAGGTCAAGATCGCCCCAATAGTCGGAAACATAAGTTTCAGCTCCAGCTCTTTTCAGGGATGATGCAATGGGTCTAGCATTGAATCCAATTACTCCTATCTTTTTTCCCTGCAATTGTGAGCTAGGTATTTTCATGGGTAGAAGTTCATCCATATGGCTGATAAGCTCTTTTACTTAAACGCGTAATCATCAATGGTTCATTGAAATCTGAAGTCACTGAATTTAACGACACTTATTAAGAATTACAAGATGAGTTATTACTACTCCATAATTTTGATGCGACGAAAATATAACTTGGATACCTGCGCGTTATATTTATCGGCAAAGCTTTATAGACTGCCTGTGATTAATGAACCATCATTGGTACTGGAGGAAATCACTATGCCTTCGGATAAAAAACTCACCGATAAAGAAAAAGCTGCTTTGGATGATGCACTAAAAGGTGCAACAATTACTGATGCAGAACTTGAGAGATTAGCAGAGGGAGTTGATGACTCCGGGGAGGTAGTAATGCCAGTAGAAGATGAAGAAGATTTGGTAACTGCAGCTGCCTTAGCAATGGAATTTGTTGAGGGCCTTGAAACAAGTGCACCAGTTGAGAAACCCGAAGGTGATGATGCGGTAGCAGGATTTGATGCGCTTCTCCGTAAATTGGAAACGCTACGAGCTGATATTTCATCTCTGCAACGTGGTGTAGTTGGAGTATTTGCAGCTCAGTTATTGACATTTCGAGGAAAAGTTGTTGAATTAAAATCACGTATTTCAGAAGAGATGGTAGAACGCTTAAGAATGAAATTTTTCAAGCAGTTCATTGAGACCACCTTTGTTGATATCGTTGACAATGAATTTGCAGCACTTGAGAAGGACCTTGTTGATAAAATAGTTGAACAGACGCAAGAACGGTTCAAGGAATTTGCATTACGTGTAAGGGAATCTGAAGTCGATCTTCGAAGTACAATTGTGGAACAACAGGATATTGTTCGATCTTTCATGCAGAGTCTAGAAGAAGAAACTGCAGCTCAACGTCAAGAGCTGGTAGATAAGCAGGCCGAATTGAAGAAACTTGAATTAGAAGTTCAGAGCCTACAGAAGAAGGTTACAGAAGGGAAAGCAGCTGACGTAAATAAGCAAGAATATGAACGACGTATTGCGTCACTGGAAGAACAAGTTGGCTCATTTCGTGATGACCTATTAATCAAAGACGCTATGATTGATACTCGTACTAAGGATGTAGAGAATCTCAAATCTGAAGCTGATGACTTAAAGATGCAGATTTCTGAATTGCAATCACAGGTGGAAGTCTTCAAAGCCGAAGCTGCAATAGCAAAACCACAATCAGAAAGAACTGAAGCAGAGATTGAAGCTCTTAATTCAAAAATTGGCCTGCTCGAAACCACGCTCGAAAATAAAAGAAAAGAAGCAGATACCAGTGTTGCCACAATCAAGCAACTTGAGTTGAAAATTAAAGATATAGACGGAAGTAGAATAACTGCTGAAAAGGAGGCTGCTGGTCGTCTAGCAGAGCTTGATTCTTTACAAGAGCGAATAAGTGAGATAAAACAACTTGACCAACAAATTCATGATCTTAAAAAAGAACAAAAAGATGCAAATGAACAGATTTCAATTCTTGAAATGCAAAAGCAAGCATTCGAAAAAGCTACTCGGTTAATGGAAAAAGAACGTGATATGGCTTTAGAACAACGGGATCTTGCCAATGAACGAACTCAAAGATATATTGACGTTTTAGGGATGGAAAATAACACCAAGGTTTTACTATTAGTCGACGAAGTTGGTTCTATCACGTTTAGCGAACTTGGAAAATCGCTTGGAACGCCAGTAGGCCTTGTGACAAAATGGGTGCGAGATCTAGAGAAACTAGGTGTTCTGAAAATTAAAGGAGAAAAAGTGTTTTCAACATTGAGAGATTTCTCCATCAAAGAAGGCGAAGTAGAGTAGAGATTTCTTAAAACGAAATTGAACGATCGCCTGATTCAAACGATCCTATTATTTGAGACCAATATTCAGCGAGTTGACTCATTGCTCGTGAAAAACTCTCACTAAGTGAAAACTCACCCATTTTTTTCTCGATCAAGCCTGCATCTCGAAGCTTTCTCATTACTTTGACATATAATCCCCTACTTGTCAAAACGAATACCTGCCACTCAGAATCCGGAACTTTGCCATCTCGTTTAATAAGTTCATTCAATATTTTTGCAGCTTGATCCACCTGCATCTCTGTAAAGAAGATATATCGTAGCAAGTGTCTTGGACTTATTAGTGACGGACGTCTAACCAGCTCTATTTTTGCCATTCTCAAGACCTGTGATTTCTAAGTCTGAGGAGAATATCATACTAGGTATTACATTGTTTTTTTCAAGGATGGGACAAGGAGCATTAGTATCGTAACTCCTGTAAATACTACGATTGAGATGACTGTCTGAAATGCCTGTGTAAATAACAAGGAACCTATTCCAACATAATACCAAAGAACAATGCCGGTAATGATACAAGTTGCAAAAGGTATGATTTGAAATGGTGATCGTATCTTAGCCATTGCAGCTACTAAGATAAAGAAACCATAACCCACTGCAGCAAATGCTAGTGCAAGTGAGAACATTACAGCTAGAATCTCATAAAGCCCAAATAATAGCAATCCCGCCATGGGAAACACATAAGCGATTACTAACCATATCAGATTAAAGATGATTATGAATTTTAGTCCAGCTGATGCATTTCTGATATCCTGATTAGATGGCGCATTAGAAAACATAATTGTCATTGCTAAAAATGCAATTATCCAGAATATTGGATTAATTACAGTTAATTGAGAGAATGTATACAAGAATAAGTAGACAAACGAGCTTATCTCATTTATCGGATACATTGCATCTGCAAGTATTGCCGGATTGTTCTTTACATTGATCAAATTTACCAATAGTGTGATTGCACTTCCTCCAAGCCCTGGCCTATCCGGTACAAGAAATGTCGCTCCGAATGCAAAAGCTACAAGCAAGATAAGTGATACACCTACTGGTGCTAGGTTAATAACTGCATTCTTGAATCCACTTTGTGGTTTCCTATATTTCACATATCCTAAAACAATTTGATCATCTTGAACCTCGATGTTTATTGGTTTGAATTCAACTATCTCAGTTCTAGTAAGTAGACACCCAAGAGCATGTGACGATTCATGTAAGGCAACTCCAGGTCCTACGAGTATGAACCAAGAACGTGTTCCAGGCTCTCTAGTACTTCTAAGAAAAACGTGAGAAAGGGATTCCAATAACCACCCCAAGCCCCACACAACAAAAAACAGAACAGCACCTAGGAGTACAATTACAAAGTATGCATTCATGTTTTCTCCTCCAAGACCATTTGTCCATTTAAGTATCTAGACCCAGTTCACGCCGCTTTTCTTCTTCAACACGACTTACTTCTTCTGATTTCATTCGCTCTAATTCTTTTGCCTTCTCACGTTTAGCTCTTTCAACGATTTTCTCTTTTTCTTTATCTAATTCAGTGAATCTTTTCTTTTTGGTTTTCTCAGCGTCTTTGATTCTCTTTTCTAATGTTGATACTTGATTTTTTAAACTTGATATTTTCTTGTCCTTATTTTTCTGCTTCTCTCGATATTCTTTGTCTGCAGATTTCCATTCAGATTCTGCCATTTTAAGACGGCTTCTAAGTGTTTCATATGCATCTCTTTTGGACTTAGCCGCCATTTTATAATGTTCAATTTCTGTTTCAAGACGAGAATCTAAGCCCTCCAGTTCCATCTTGGATTTTTGGAGTTGTGTTTCGAAATTACGAATATCAGAGTCTATTTTCTGCACTTTTTTATCTTGCAAGTATTCAGGATCGACCATAATTATCATGAAATAATATACATTACAGTATTTTTGTTTTACTTTGAAATGTAGTTGCAAAATTATATTCCAAGATTGTTTGCGAAATGAACCATGATCTTTCTCTCAGCTCTTCGCAGGCGTTCTTGAATAGCTACGCGCTTTATGCCTAGTTTTTTCGTTAATTCCTGAATCTCACATCGTCTAGGAATATCATAATATCCTGATTTGTAGGCTATTTTGAAAGCTTCTTCCTGTTTGATAGTGAGGAGTGATATGCTAGGTCCTCTAGGATATCTGTGGATATGAACTAATTCTACTGATGAAAATTTATGACGGAGGTTATTGTAGAGATTAGCAAAATCAGTCTGCGACGGTGATAGAATGGTATGTGTCTGCCAACCATCTGAGATTACAATTGGTAGTCTTGTCATACATCCGCTTTCTAGAACAGTTGCATGTATGGAGTTTCCCTCGATATTATGTACAGCTCTTGTCCAATATTGAATTTCGGATCTATAAGTCACTTCGAATTCAAGAATATTAGATGATCTTCGCATAAATCTAGCATATTGCTTCAATGGATTCTCGGTACCATCAAGTGATTCAATAATTCCATAACCTTCAGGTCCATTGATTGCAACTAAAAGAACACGAACCGGAATCTTGCGCGTTAGTTCACAGGAATAATAATTCTCTGAAGCAATACGAATAACAACCTGAATCATATATATACACCCGTCATGTGACGGATATATTATTATTCCCTCTTTAGTTTGTCTGTGATTATCTCGGAGTCTACTTGCATTGAGTACAACTGACGAATCGCATCTGGAATATCAATCACGAGTTAGAGTCAGTGCTAGTCTGCAGGCATTATTTGTTACAGTTCTCTGGTCATCTTCATGGGTAATAATAAAAATTGGATTAGAAGAGATACCTCCATTAATATTTGCAGGACTGCGATATTCAATAGCGTCAATAATACTGCTTGTGGCAATTGGAACTCATCAAACAACTAGGAGTTCACTTAAAGGACGAAAGAAAAAATGGTGGATTTCTCTTTTTGTCTATGGCGCAATTTACATTGCTGGTACTCAGGGTACACAGTTTCTAGCTCTTAATTATCTTCCAGCTATTACATTTAACTTGCTGCTGAATATGACTCCAATACTTGTTCTAATCCTTGCTATTCCATGGTTAAAGGAAACTCCTTCACCTATTGAATTCATTTTCGTCTTGATTAGTATTATTGGAGTCTTAATCTACTTCTACCCTCTTGATTTCGTTGGAGTTTCTATTCTTGGTATGATTATCGGAATTGCTAGTTTAATATTCAATTCTATATCTTCAATTCTTGGTAGAGCCATAAATAGAATGAAAGATGCGCCTGCTCTTATCGTGACTGGAGTTAGTATGTTTGTTGGATCTTGCTTGTTACTTTTGTTTGGTTTTGCAACAGAACAGTACACTCCTCTAAGTTTAACTTCGTGGTGCTATATTCTATGGCTTGCCATCATCAATACTGCATTGGCATTTACTATTTGGAACAAAGCAATGCAAGACCTCAGAGCAATTGATACAACTCTCATCAATACTACTATGATGCCACAAATAGTTCTGCTATCAATTATTTTTCTAGATGAATTTCCTGATCTTGTTGACTGGATTGGATTATTCCTATTGGCAATCGGAATCACTGCAGTTCAGGTGTTGCAAGCTAGACGCAAAAAGTTAGAATGATTTACTAAATATAAGTAAGACTTACTCCAATCATTGTATTTCAGTAGATGATTTTAAATTTTTAATTAGAGAAAGGCTAATTTGTATGTTTTTTAACCAGATAATGAGAGAAGATGCTTATGGAATATCACAAGCTCAAAGAATCTGAGCTGTTCTCATTCTTCCATTTCACGGAAACAGGTCGAAGACCACAATCTCGAGGTTTTACGGAGATATGTCTCAAACCAGGCGGATTCCAAGAATTCATTGATGTATCAATGAAAGTTGATAGAGATGAAGGTGTTCATGAAGGAATCCTTCTCTTAGACCGTGATTGGATTGGAGGACCAATGACAGTAAATCCATTTGGAAAAGATTTGGCTAAGAGCTTTGTAGAAGCGGTGACTCATCCAAAAGATAAGGATAAGGCATGCTCTGTTATTACAACCATATGGAATCTCTCTGGTTCAAAGGATAGAATCCTCTACTTAGATGATAAAGAGAGTGCCATAGAAGATCAAATAGAGAAGCTAACAAATGTCTATCTTGGTATTGAAAAATGCTATTCACGTGAATTTGAAAAATGTAAGATCGTTATAGAAAATATTGAAGATGTTGGACGACCAAGGCTTCGAATCAGTATTACTGCACTGGAGTAATGAGTATTTTTCACTTCTATTCTAAGAAAGCTTTCTCAATGGCCTTAGCTATATCACTTGGTTGAGCTCCTATAAGTGTTGAATCAGAACTCTCTAGAACATTTTGAATTATCTTTGAAATTGTTAGAGTATCTATTTTACATCCTATCAATGCGCTTTCGATATCCTCTATTGTTGATTCAGGATGAAGAAAGAAGTCACCAAGAATGATAACCGACTTTATCTCCTCATTTTTGGATTCCAATTTTATTTTCAGCATTTTCCCATTTGGAACCTTATAGTCTACAATCTTCAAGATATTTTACCTCTTGAAATTCCATTCTTTTGTTGAATATTTTTCACAAGCAAGATGTTTTACAGATGTAATTTCATCATTAGTTAGTATACTTGGTACAAGTTTGACCTGCAGAGCATCTGAAAATCCTTTTTTAAGAGCTGTATGGACTTCTTCGATTCCTACATTTCGATTAAGGATATCTGTAATTGATGTTACGCGTTCTTTCACATCAGCTATCATTTTATCTGAAATTTTCTCTATTGGCACTTTTAGGGCTTGAAACATCATATTTACATCCAGATTGAGAAGAACAGTTCCATGCTGCAATAGACATGAATGCCTTCTAGTCTGAGCATTCCCCGATATTTTCTTCCCATGAGATATTACATCATTGATAGGTTTGAAGTCAGCATCGATTCCTAGATGCTTCACTCCTTTTATGACACCATTACATAGAACTTTATACGATTCAACTATATCATCAGGAGCAAGCCGATGACCTTTTGGTAGGATGATACTATAGGTGATTTCACCATCATAATCATGATATACTGCACCGCCGCCTGTGATTCTCCGAATCACATCAATATTATTTGATTTACAAAAATCTACATCCACCTCATCATTCATACCTTGAAAAGTACCTATTGAAACTGCAGTAGGTTTCCATCGATAGAAACGTAGTGTTGGGCTCACTTTTCCCTCTTTCATCGATAGCATGATAGCTTCATCGATGGCCATGTTTTCAAAGGCTGAATGAACCTCTAAATCAATAAGCCGTATCTCTTCCATTTATTGCACCAAATTTGATTCTCTAATTGCTTTGAGTAATTCATCCTCATTCAATGGCCTAGGATAATTATACATCGAACCACTAGGTCGCTCATTATAATATGGACGATTGCAACCAGTACATCCACTCACCTGAAAGGCTTTTCCCGATGATATAATCCTCCTCAAATCTTCTGAATCCATATTGATGGCAACTTGTCCTTGTTTATTATATGTTACTTGGTTTTCCTTGAGTTTTCCATTGGTTATTAGATGTCTTATGACTTGCATCCTACGATAATACGAGAGATCCGGAGGTAGTACATTTTCAAGAGAAGTTCCTTTAATACTAGTAAAAGCAAAGAGAGCAACACCAATCTGCATCTTGGACATTTTAAAAAGAAAATCAACTACTTCTTGTTCGCTTTCACCAAGACCAATGATCAGATGTGTAGTAACTCGTCCTTTTCCAAATACTTCCTGTGCTTGTTTGAATGCCTCAATGTGCTTCTCCCACCTATATGATGAGTTTCGTAAAATTCCTTTCATTTTATTGAAAAGTTCAGGAGTACATGCATCTAGTGCAATTCCAATATTCGATACTCCAACTTCTTTGAGATCTACAAGTTCTTCTCTTGGAATTGGATGGATTGCCACGGAGATAGGAATTCGACTTATCTTTCTCAATTGTTGGACTATATTGATTACATCGTTCACTACTTCATCATAGCAAATTGTCTGAATACAGATTCTTTGATACCCACTTGAAGGCCATTTTTTGAGTACTTCATTAAACTCATACTCGGGCCATGAAATCCTAGACAATTTATCAGATGTTGCTGTACTCTCTCTTGCTTGAGGACAAAATGCACAATTAGCTTGACATTTTCCGTTATGATATGTCATCAGAAATAGAGTTGTGAAATTAGGAATTCTATGGCCTTCCTCGAATCCTAATTCTATTGCTGTTCCTAGAGAGAGTCGTATCTTATTGATCAAGATAATCACGCTTTCTATCCACTATTAGGTCTTAATCCTGTTGTTATTTACATGAAGTTCTAGCGATAATACATCATTTTCATTGTAATGTCTTCTGAATTGACCATATTTTTTTGGAACTAGAACTAACTGAGGAACATCTTTCTTAGTATAGAATCTTGGATAGATGAAACACGAGAGACCCAATAACTCATGTCCATCGATGTATGGAATCATTTGAGAATTGCGTTGAAGAAAACTTGCACCATGCATAGCTTTTGATACAAAACCAATTGGAATATTTCCAAGTCTAATGGTTGTACCTGGTTTGATCTTATCTGAACCAATTACTCCTCCATGTTTGTAGTGAGAAATCCCACCATCGAGGATTCCAGAGATGCAGCCATTCTCATGAATTGCAGAAATTCCGTAATATTTTCCAATTTTAACATAATTGAATTCCTTTGCATATCCTATGATATTATCATCAGATACAGACTTTACTTCAAACTCAGTTTCATTAGGAAAAGATTGACTTTTCTTTTGTATGTACTCAAGTGGTAATCTAAGTGGATATGATTGACTAGATCTATTGAATGACTCCTCTTTCATTATTTCGACATGATAATGCGGACCGGTCCAGTAATTGAAATAGCGTGAACGAATTGTGGTGCCAATGTAATCACCAATCTGAATATATTCACCTACGCGAATAGTGGGCTCTACGTGAAGAATCCGTACTATTTTGGAATCAGAACTATCAGGTTGTATTGCTAAACCAAAATCATAATCTCTCGTTGGAAATTCTTTTTCCAATCCCATTCTCACTTTTTTGATTTTAACAACACGGCCATTAATTGGAGCTTCAACTTGATAATCCCATCCATCATGCTGAGGGTAAATATCGATGGCTGATCCAAGAGAATGACCTATGTAGGGACTATTAAAATATGAAAAATAGGCATCATCTGGTGAATGCAATTCAATTCCATGAGATTTACCGATTACATTCATCAGAATCACCTCTCGATAGAAAGGAGAATGTATACCAATAATGACTTGGTATGCGACGACTCTCCTATACCTGTTTTGCAGCAGCATAGATTGGATCCAAGCGAGCTTTCCATGCCTCTAAGCCCTTAGGTGAATCAGGATATTGTTTGTATACTTCTCGGATATCATTCATCAAGCTAGCTACTTTTGAAACCCTAAGCAATAATGGTATCTTCCCAAATCCTGAAACCAAGCGTTTGAATTTCTCTCCGACTCCAAACTTGACTTCACCTGTCATGGAGGTGTCTAAGAGATCACTAGCCTTGATTACTTGTTTCCTAAATGCGAAATCAATCTCCTCGTTTGTGACATTCAAGAGGAACCACTTAAAGACATCAAGGGCGGCTTGTTTCATTCCATAGCTCTTATGATATCTCGGATTATATGACCAAAGAGATTCAATTGATGTATCATTGCGTTCCAGAGCTTCAGAAGCAGTAATGCCTGCATGTGCGCCTCCAAGCATTGAGGAACCAATACCGCCTCCATGAATTGGGTTAACCTGGCACGCTGCATCTCCAACAAGCATAAAATTATTGTCAACCATGGTATCGATTGGTCGTCTAATTGGTGCAACGCCGCCACTACTGTCTAGAACCTTAAGCTCTCCCCAAGTATCGAGCCAAGTCTTCTTTACAAAATCATATTGGATATCCTTAGGATTACGATGCCCATCAATAGTCATGACTCCATTGCCAACATTTACACGATGCTTTCCCTGCGGGAATACCCAGACATATCCTCCTAAGGTTTCTTCTTGATTCCAAAAGATTTCAAGAATATCAGGAGTTTCAAATTCAAAATCCGGGGTTTCATAGATATCCCGCCACGCAACCATTCTATCTTCACTAGTAACCTGGCGTTCTACAGGAGAGGTTTCTGGTAATTGCATACGAAGGACACCAGTAGCACCAGTTGCATCAACAACAATTCGAGCTGTCACATCCTTGTCAGCACCATTCTCAGTAGACAATCTGACTCCAGAAACCTGTCCACCATCAAGGAGAAGTTTCTTGACACGTGTTGAAGCAAGAACCTCTGCACCTGCACTCTCTGCAAGTCCAACAAACCATTGCCCCATCTTCAATCGGTTGAATGACATTCCAGTCGTCGTAGGACCTTCCATACGAAGTCTATGTTCTTGGTCTGGAGAAATAAGGTCAATACCATTGACTGCGTACTCTACAATACCTTTTGGCAATTCGGGGATTCCTACTAACTCCCGTAACTCAACAATATGATGAGAACCAAGAGCGTCACCACAAGTCTTGTCACCAATTTTTTCCTTGTCTTTTCGATCTATCAGGAGAACAGAATGTCCCCTCTTTGCTAAAGCATATGCAGTAGTTGCTCCGCCAGTTCCAGCTCCTGCAATAATTACATCATAATCAACCATCATTATTCCTTCCTTGATACATCCCATGATTGTTGAAGAAATCCTTCAAATTGCATTGAGATTAGAGGATTGTCTGAGAATCCACAGATACTCAAGTCTGGCATTGCTATCAATGCTTCTATTGAATCTATAAACAGATCAACAGCGAGTGTATCCCTCTTAATATGGTATTGGATTTTCAATTCTCTTAATGCTGGTTCTTTACCCAAAATAGCTTTGATTTTTACTCCACGATTTTGAGCATCCTTGAGTGCTTCAAACATCATTATTCCAAGATTTTCTATATCTGGAGTGACAAGAAATATTGTTTCTTCCGCTCGATTAACCATTGCATGCATCTTTGCAAGAACGTCTACACTACCTCGAATAGTGTAAATTAATGTAGACTGAATAGTTCTTGATTCCCGGGACTGTTGCAAAATCTTCAGGTCATGCAGAAGTTGCTCCATTTTCATTGAAAACATCTCTTGTATATGAGATAATGGAGCAAATTGGTATCTTTTTGGTCTTCCATCTATAAGCACAACCAAACTCTTACCTACAAGCGTATCCAGCACAGTATACAAATTTGCATGGTGAATACCAGTTTCTGAGGATAAATCTGCAACTGAAGCAGAATCCAGCTGATTCAATGCAAGAATTACTGCAGTTTCATGTGCACCAAATCCAAGTTCGCGTAATGTGAAACTAGCTCTGATGCCAAGCTCTTCTGCAGTTTTCTCACCTGAAGGAGTCATTTTCGTCTAGAAATTATGTGCAATTACTACTTATATTTATTGTGACATTGCAAATCCAGTCAAGACTTCTTTGACAACATCTCTAGCAATTAACGCAGTAATTCCTGTCTTATCGATTAATGGATTTAATTCAACAATATCCGCAGAATGTACTTTACCTGTTGAAAATGTTGAGCGTAAAATATTTACAAGTTGAACCATCGATAGTCCTCCTGATTCAGGATGAGCAACACCTGGTACAAGTGATGGATCAAGCACATCAAGATCAACTGAAATGTAAATATGTTCGACTCTATCACCAAGAGACGAAATTGTATCTTCTATTAGTTCATACTTATCAATCATCAGCTCTTTCTTGTGCTCGGGAAGAGCGGATCTAATATCATAAGCAACAATATCCTCAGTATTAACAAGGCCATCATCAATAATTCTTCTAACAGTTGTTGCATGTGAAAGCTGGTATCCGCCCATATCTGAATAAAGGTCAGCATGAGCGTCAAGGTATACTAATCCCCATTTTCCTTTCTTAGCACGGAACAATCCACGTAAAATAGGGTATGTTATGAAATGGTCGCCACCAAGAAATAATAACTTGCTATCCATCATTCCAAGCTTTTTGCACGCTTCTACAATATCAATCGTAGCCGCATCCGGCATTCGTAGAGAGACCTCTAGATCACCTATGTCTTCAAGAGTTAGTAACTTTGTCAGTGGTTCCTTAGGAATCACTCCGGTTCCTATTGATAGTGGATAGCTATGAGATCTCTCTCCATCAGTGGCTTGCCTTATTGCATCCGGTCCAAATCTTGATCCAGGCATATAACTTGAGGTAATATCATAGGGAACGCCAATCACACCCACATCCGGAACTCCTAATTTTGGAGGTTTGATTCCAAAGAATGAACGTGGAAGACGTAGATAACCATTCAATTCATCTTTGAGAGGCATAAGACTGGATAACTACATGTCCAAAATAAATATGTGGTAATGAAGAAAGGAAAAGAAAAAGAAGGGAAGATAATCCCATGAGAAATGACTCTCGGGACTATCTTTTTTACAATTTACACCTGATAGGGACTGCCACCGCGACGCCTGGCCATCAAGCCAATATTCACAATCGCACCAAGACCAACCACACCAATGGCGATGCCAGTAAATGGCATTCCATCATTTATCATCTGCATCAGCAATCCAAGTGGATCCGCTGTCACAAAGTAGCCATCAATATGTGTGGTCTTCGAATAAGTCTTGTTGCTATAGTCATAGGATAGACTAGCCTTTGGAAATAGATAACCACCTTCGTTGGTGAATGTGATTTGGTATGTCATTTCCATGCTTCCACCAGCTTCGAGGGTTATTGCATTCCTACTTTGTGTCCCAGTTATGGTTAAATTACTGTATAGGCTATTAATTCCAAGATCTTCCATTGAAACATTGTAGATTGGTTCAAGACCTTCATTATGAACAACGACTGTGATGTCCAAAGTACCTCCGGGTGTTAGAGTGTCAGGAGCAAAGCTACGAGTTATAGTAATTAAAGGCGGAAATGATCCTTCTTCAAAATTAATCGTATAATCTTGTTGATCTGTGTAATAACTCGCATTCCAGAAAACAAAACCACTCTCTTGATCATAATATGTCTTATTGAGAGCTTCATCTTCAGGACTATATCCTGTAGCATTCACACCTTCAGGTAATGAACAGATAACAAGAGATTGACCAGTGGAAATGCCACTTATTGTATCCAATGCAGGCTTTCCAAGAAGATCTTCAAAGATTTTCAGTTCATCAGACGTAGTTGAAAGGATTTGATCGCCAATGTATCCCGCGGCTGCTATCGCAAGCGGACCATCCAAGTCTGGCATTTGTGAAATGAGAAAATCAGTTGGATTTGCTGGATTGAAAGTTTCATTAGAATCACCACTGAAACTATCAATCAAATCAACTAAGTCACCCATATCTGGTATTGCTAATAAGCCAGCACCTGAGGCTCTTGCCTCAGTAAAGACAGATCGGTCAATAGAGGCGAGGAATCCTGTACCATCCATTACATCAAGAACGCTGTTTACTGCATCCTCAAAGAGATTAGTGACTTGATAGATAAAGATGTTAATTCCATCAAATGGGAGTTCAACTTCCATTTCTTCAGGAAAGAAGCTCTCATCTATTCTAAGATCAAGAATTTCAGAGAAAGAAAAGTCAAAGGTATTATGCAGATGAGTCCTGATTTCAGCCATATTTGAATGTGCTTCAGCGTCTGTGAGATCAATGAAGACATTGATGAGGAGATTGAAATCAGTGCCCAGCATATCAAAGATGGAATTGAAATCAATTGGTGAATCACCATCCTGAGCAGCAGAGAATTCTCCACCATCTTCTCCGTCACTGCCAAAGAGATCAGCACCGACGAGATCCAGGACATAATCAAGAAGTTCACCTTGTGTTGCTACTAATGCCATTACAACGCATCCATCATACATACCTGATGGATCTTCTAGACCAAGATCTTCTGAGGGAACACCTAATTGACCATATATTACTGATGGCACTCCTTCACTATCGATTGATGAGAAGACAATTTCCGCACCATTTTCAAGCAAACTCACAAAGAAATCGTCGTCCATATCTTGTGCAACAACAGTTTCCCCTGCATTAGAAGCAGCAACTACTGGCGCAGATATTAAGACTGACATTATTACAATCAGTATTGCGTGCTTATAGTTTAGTTTCATCTTAGAATTCCTCCTTTGGTCTGACCACAGCTCCCAAAATTGCTGCTACAATAACAACAATAACTGGTGTAAGGAACCAGATGATTAGGGGAGTGAGTAGAGCCATTATATCAAAACCTTCACTACCACCCATACCAGCGATTAGTGGCAGGATTTGACTAATTGCACTTTGAATCAATGGAATTGATAACAAATCCACAATTGAAGTTCCTGGCGGAATTGTTAGCGTACCAAGAGAGAGCCCTGATTGAAGAAGTAAATAGACACATAGTGCGATGATTCCAAGACAGGAAAGCCATACCATGAGTCCCACAACAAATGCACCTTTCTTTGTACCAGCCATCATGCCTCCAACAAAGCCGGCTCCGGCCCATACCGCGACCATTATGAAACTATTCATCGGATTAACGAGAATTAAGTTAACCATAACTAGTGTGGGCCTAATATAATTGCCAAGCTGAGGTGCAAGGATTGCAATTGCATCCTCATACCCAGATGGCAGTAGATACCAGCCGCCAAGGAGGACTATCATAAGAGCAACGAGCCATCCAAAATACTTACTCGAGAACGATGAAATCGTAGTTACCTCCTAAGAATGATATTATTCTAAACATTTTGTGAATTCTATGCTATTAACACTTTGGCATATGTTTAGCTCTTTTTTAATGAAATTCATGCCTTTCAGGAAAAGAAAAATACTCCAAGTGTTTTTAAAACTATAATTCCTAGGATTTCTTAATAGGAAAGTGTTACAACATGTGTTTAGCACAACACAAGTAAGTAATTGTGAGAAGGCAATAAAGTGGAAGACAACACCAATCAAGCTCAGATATATGATCTAATCCAACTAATGTCGTCATTAAACGACACAAGGAGAGCAATTCTACTTGCGTTGGCACACATATATCCAAGAAGCGTAAGCGGTGTACAACTCAGTCGACTAATAGGATACAGCGGAAAATCAAGAAGTCTATACAGGGGTGTAATATCTCATCTCATGGAAAACGAGATGATTCAGATAGATCAGCTCACGCCAAAGCTTTACGCAATTAGGATAAATAATGAACACCCACTCTTGTCTGTCCTTGTTGCGCTTTGCAGGACTAACGGTGAAGAAGCACGAAATATGTATCTGAAAGCTCTTGAGGATGATAGTAATGGAGAATGAACTACTTAAGCAAGCACGGGCGCTTTACAAAGACCGTTTACGCATAGCGCTATCTGCTTTTATTATAATTACATTTATCATGTTTTCATTCTTCTTTACTTTTGACAATTTTTCGTCTGTTCCAATGGGAATAATACCAACAGGATGGACTCAGGGTCTTGCTGTAGTCACTGCTTTGAATTCAATTGCATTTCTCTTCTCTATTTCAATAATGGTTATCATTTTCAGATTTTGGTCTTGGGCATTCCTTCCTGGTCCTGCATCAACATATACATACACTATCCTTCGAGGAATTTTGGGTGAACATACTAGAATAAAACATGGAATCGGAAGACGGTTTAAAGTCACATTAGAGAATGGGCTTCAGTTTGAAGTATCCTGCAAAATCAATGATCGGTCAAGTGGAGAATGGTTCCTCTATCGATTAACCTCTTCGAAATTCAAAAATAAACATCTAAAAGAAATTGCTCTTCGCCATGGATTTGGTGTGAAGAACGATCGTCTTGTTGCAAATGTTAGTAATGATGAACTTTATCTTAGAACATTTCTTCTTACAAAAGCAATGAATATTGCATCCGCATTTAATTGAACTAATGCTTAGCTCATGAGTATCCATCAAACTCAAAACCGTCATTTGAAATTGGTTCATAAGATATTCGAAAATTCTTTTTTTACCTGTAATTTTACGTCTAGATGAGCTTCAATGGTAATGCGTGTGAAAAGAACTATTGATATTGCATTGAGCAATTATACTGAAATTCAGGGATTCTGTGTTTTCACATATGAAAACAAAGTTGCATATTATAGTGAAAACATGAATATTGCTAATGATATCAATACTATAATTCAAGCATGGAATGGACAATTTCAAAGCTTTGTTCTCAAAGGTCTTTCTTTCATAACAGCATTGATGACTACTCAAGGATTTGTTGCAATAAATCCTCAAGGAGCAGTTAGTATAATCTGTGGAACTGGAAAGGGAGTATGGTTCGTCTCTGTATTTGTACCAATGGATGTAGATAAAGAAGGTATTCTAAAGGAGTGTATCCAAGCGGCCAAGAATCTTGAATCTTCAGTATCAATTCTTGATATCTAATGAAAATCATATCATTGCGTAATTGGCATTTGCTCTGCAATTATTCTAGCAATAAATGCCACCATGGCTCCAATCCATCCAATCGATTGTTGTATCTGCAATGTCATTCCCATTGCTAGAGTACCAGTCATTATGACCTGTACCATCGACATCAGTAGTCCGATAACTCCTGCGGTAATGCCTGATATTAATAGGACTCTTCCTAACCAGACCTTTGTTGTTGTTAGTACAAATCCGCCTATGATAGTCACTATGCCACCTAAAATTGTAACTATTGCTAAAACACCCATGATTGACTCGAACGTATAGACAAATGATAATCCAAAGAATTGGGTCAATGCTACTGCGAGATCATCTAAAACTGCAATTGTACCGCTAGTGCCGGATATAATCATTAACGTCCCGCCACTAAGACATAAAATGAACGCGTTTCTATTATGAATATTCATCACAAGTCCCTTGGCTCAAGAAGTATGATTTAAAGTTAGCCTATGTATATTATGATATAAATAAGCAATATCTTTAGGTGAGTTATGCAATCTTGCTTTTATGAGTGTTCACGCAGAGATATCTGGAAAATCTGATAGGCCAGCTATAATCTTTGTTCATGGTGCTGGAGGATCTGCTGCTACATGGATGATGCAACTTCGAGGTCTTAGTGACAGTTTTAACATAATTGCAATTGACTTGAACGGTCATGGCAAAACTGCAGATAGGACGCAAAATGACACGACAAAGTCATATCTTGAAGATATAAACAACATAGTCGCACACTTTGAACAACCAATTCTTGCTGGACATTCAATGGGGGGAATGTTAACACAACTTTATGCATTAGCTCATCCGAATATGATTAGAGCGATAATTCTTACTAGTACTGGAGCAAAGTTGAAAGTAATGCCAACAATTTTCGAAATGATAAAAAATGATTTTGATGGTTATATCGAAGCAGCCGGCAGTTTTATGTTCCATAAAACATCATCAGGTGAACTTGTAGAGGCCTCAAAAATTGAAATGAGAAAATGTAAACCCGAGATAATATGCCGAGATTTCGCAGCGTGTGATATCTTCGACATAATGGATAAAGTATCAAGTATCAGTGTTCCAACACTGATCATAGTAGGAAGAAATGATGTAATGACGCCAATTAAGTATTCAGAATATCTACATAAGGAAATTCATAATTCCACTCTCAAGATAATTGATGATGCGGGTCATGCAGTTATGTTGGAACAAGCAGGCATTTACAATAAGTTAGTCAAAGAATGGGTTAGCACAATTTGAATTCATAAATTAGCTAATCTTTGATCACGTCGGCGTTTTTCAATAGAAGCTACAAGACGAGTTCTATCAAAATAAACCTCGTTTCTAGTTATCTTACCATTTTCAATTTCAACAATATCAAGCCCAGTCTCATGAATTTCTTCAAGTCCTGATGGGATGTGACATTCCCATTTTACAATTGCTCCTGATTTAATTGGGAATACTTCTATAGCCGTCCATCTCCAATCTCTATATACATCAAGTAATTTAACAAAATATTTCCGAATTTCGTCATGTCCTTGAAGACCATTGCGATGAGCAGGGTCAGAGTACAGAGCATTTTCAGCATAATAGCTCAATAACGTATCAGGATTATTTCCAGTCCATGCTGCGAGCCACTCTTCACAGAATGCTCGTAGTTCTTTGTCATCCATTTATAATCACATCAAACTAATATTATAAACACTACTTATGAAAAATAAGACTCCTCTTATTCTTTGCCCATGAAGTATTATTCATTTTTCATGTTCCATTAGAATCCGTATTGTTAAATACCGGACGTATTCAATCTTTCAAGCCCTTATAGGCACTATAGGAGAAGTAAACAGATGGAAGAAACTGTCGAAGTAATTCCAACAGATCGAAAGGAACGATTTGGCTGGTACCTATACGATTTAGCTAATACTAGCTTTACCGTTCTAATTGTTACTGCTCTGTTCCCATTATACTTCAGGATTCTAGTTCAAAATGAGACTCTTGGAGATGCAATGTGGGGATATGCGGGCAGTATAACCATGCTCATTATTGCATTAACTGCCCCTGTGCTTGGAGCAATTGCGGACTATGGCGGAACAAAGAAGCAATTCATGTTGTTCTATACAGGAGTCTGTGTAGTATTTACATCATTCATGGTATTCCTTCCAGGAATAACTTATTCCCAGTCAGATCTTGCAGCGACAATGAATTTTGGTTCATTTCTGGGTCTTGATATATGGGTATGGGCTTGGATAGTCTTCATAATCGCCAATATAGGCTTTCAAGGAGCACTTCCATTTTATAATGCTTGGCTCCCTGAAATCAGTACAGAAGAGAATATTGGCAGAATAGGAGGTTATGGATTTGCCGCTGGATATGTAGGTGCAATGGCCACAATCGTTATTGCTCTTATCGTAATATTGATGGATTTGCCCTATACTCTTGCGTTCTATCTCAGCGCGCTATTCTTCATGGGATTTGCTATTCCCAGCTTTATAATGTTGAAAAACAGACCAGCCAAGGTTTTCCCTGGTGAAGAGGGTCAATCACTAGCTGTCTTGGGTTTTCGGCGAGTTAGGAATACTGTCAAGAATATTAGAAAATATCAGGGATTGCCTTTATTCCTGTTAGCGTACTTCCTTTTTAGTGATGCAATAACAACAGTCATCTACTATGCTGCTATTTTTGGTGTTGCAGTATATGAATTTAGTACAACTATGACACTAGTCTTCTTTGCTGTGACACAGCTAGCTGCAATACCTGGAGCATTCGTATTTGGATGGGTGGCAGATAAGATCGGTACGAAGAAGACACTCATCTCTACTCTGTTCATCTGGGTTGTCGCACTTATCATAGCATATTTGTTCGTTGCTTGGGGACAACTAGTTTGGTGGACAGTTGGTATGATTGCTGGAGTTGGAATGGGCTCATCACAAAGTACTGCGCGTTCAATGTATGGTCAATTCATTCCTGAAGAAAAGAAGAGTGAGATGTATGGCTTCTATGCACTTACTGGTAAGTTTGCTGCAATTCTTGGACCCTTTGTCTATGGAACCATTTTATTGTTAGCGAATCCGACACGGGACGCTGCACTTGTTGCGCAATCACACCTCACAGCTATGTTGGCTATTCTAATCTTCTTCGTAGTTTCAATACTACTACTATTGAAGGTACGACAGCCAGTGAAGGGAGAAACTCACATCCACCTTGAAGATGACATTCCATATTCTCAAGCTTAAAGCATAAAGGAGGGCACAACCCTCCTTCCCATTTTTTATCAAAATTACACTTGAGATACTTGAGAAGAATTATTCACAAATATTAGGTTTTGAATTCAGTAAAAGCATTAATAAACGACATATTCCTTATGGAAAAAGGAAGTTTTCGTATGGATAATGGACCCGACAATCAATTATGGGAATTAGCGCGAGAATCAAGTAGAGACCTTTCGAACATAATTAAATCAATAGGTCACAGAAGACGTGTTGAAATTTTGAGTTATTTAGCGAAAGATGAACATGAATATTCCTGGATTTTAAGGATGTCAGGGATCAGTAAAACAGCTTTGGCAAATCATCTTAACATACTTATTGAAAATGGTCTCATCCAAAGATTAGAACGTGGAAGCTATAGAATAACACCTGATGGAGTTGCAATATTACGAGCAATAACAACAGCTTATGCAAACTCTATCGTTCGTGGTCAAAATCAAAAGAGACAACTTCTTGAAAAATACGCAAAAAGAGGAATCAATGGAGGAAGAAAGATGAGAGAGATCAAAAAGCTACGTTGGCAACCACGCTGGGTTACACATTTAGGTTGTGTTGAAGGTTGTTTAAAAAACTTAAAACATAAAATCTCAACAGGATGGCTTTATGGCGGTACTGGACATGCATTTATTATCAATATTGCTAAGGACCTTTGTCCAAGTGGACCTACAGCATGGCGTACAATGATGCTTTATGAATTGGCACCCAACCTTGGATATAGAGTAGATGGTGTGTTTGCACAAAGGAATAATCCTGAATTTCCCAAGCTTCAGGAGAAGGCATGGAATCACGCAAAAGACTGTATAGATAACAGTATACCATGCTATGGCTGGGAGCTTGATGCTCCTGAATATTACGCTATTCATGGTTATGACAATGTAGGATACTATTACTCGGGTCCAGGATTCGATGATGGAACAGGACCAAAACCATGGAAAGATGTTGGGACTTCTCAAATAGGCATCTTAGAAATCTATTCAATTCGCATAGTAGAAGCCAAAGATCCACAAAAAACGATACGAGACGCCCTAACCAAGGCGCTCTACCATTCAAAGAATCCAGAGGATATTATTCTTCCAAATTATCGTTCTGGTCTAAAAGGATACGATTTGTGGATTTCCGCGATCCAAGACGGTTCTGCACTTTCAATGGGTCATTCATACAACACTGCTGTTTGGGCTGAATGCAGGAAATATGCCGTTGAATTTCTTAAGGAAGCGCGTAAGTATGTCAATGGAAATATAAGAAGACTCATTGATGATGCAAGGAATTCCTATGAAATTGTGTCAAGGAGTCTCGAGAGTATACAAAAAGAATATCCGTTCTCCGCTTCACTTCCACCTGAACCACTAGGAATAGATGAAAAAACATCATCAACTGTTGAAGAATTAATGAAAGCAAGGACCGCAGAAGCTGAAGGACTGAATCTTATTGAAGAAATCATTAGAGAGATGAATTAACAATCTTCTAAATACAGTTCAATGAGAGTAGAGGCTCTTATTAAAATTCACCCGTGAGTTTCAAAGTAATCTCCACAGCATCCTCAACATATGCGGGACATTTCCTATAGAACAAGCCATCTTGAAGTGCGTTTTCACGTTGGTCCTTGTCTTTTATATCAATTCCAGTTAGGTTATTGCATATTATCGATTCGTGGCGTTCTTTGAACTTTTGAATGAAGTTCTCAGATACAAAATATGTAGTTTCTTTATGTTCTTTAACGTCATGTAGACTCCTACCAAGAATTAATCCAATAGCTGCGATGGCTCCAGAAACAGCACCACATACTTGACCCTCGTGAGCCATACCTCCTCCAAAACCTGCGGTTATTCTAGCAATTTGTTCAGGCATTATATTAATTCCTGACTCGAGTAAGACAGCTTTCATAACTGATTGAGCACAGTTGTAATCGCCCAGGAAAAACTTGCGAGCTTGAATAATTTTTTCCTCTGTCATGATGAATGATTAAGCTCGCAACAATATCAGGTTTACGAGAGTAATTGATTAGATTTTTTGTGGAGGATTTGCACGACTAATCAACATCCAACCGACTACTAAAACAACAATACCCAACATGAAGACTGCTGTACCTACATTGTCAAAACGAATATCGATTGCAACAAAGCTTCGTAATATTGAACCAAGAACCATCATGACTATTCCTGTCAGAGAAATTACTTTGGCATGTTTGGTAGTCTTGACTTGTGGTTTTGTTGCATATTCTTCATGTGTAACGATTGGAGCTGTGGATATTTTAACATCTGACAAGTAGAACCGTTTACCGTCTTCAGTCAATGTGCCAATGATTGAACCTTCATCCACTAAATCTTGTAAAAACTCCTTTATCGTTTCCTCATCAATCCCAATCTGTTCACTAATTAATTCGATAGAACTAATTTTACTAAATGTAACTAAATCATGAAGTCGTAATTTAGTATCATGGTAGGAGGTAGTATTTTCTATGACCATCAGCACTCACAAGATAATAGATTCTTAGAAGTATATAATCCTAAGACACTATGAGGGCTCTCATAATACGGACACAAAAAGGGGACACATTAGAAGTACTCATTATGTTACTTCTATTAGGGTCTATAGCTATCTATGCAATTTTTTGAAATAGTATTCTATAATTAGATACACAATATGTGAGATGAAACACTCGTTTTTTGAGATTTGATTCTTTTCACTTCTTGAGATATAGAATAGTCACAACTATGACTCCAACAATAAGCACTCCAGCTAACAATAGCGGCAAAGTTATGTCACTCTCAACAGAATCATAGACATAGACATTATCAAACGACCAATCATCCCATGTATAAAATCCAAAATATCCAGAAGTATTAATTGACGTATCACTTGCCTGCAATATCAATGATGAATTAAGATATACTGAGAATAAGCCATTGATAGTTCTAGTAATTGTAAAATGTTGTAGTATGCCATCACCAGTAGGTGCGGTGTCTCCAAGATGATTATCAAGAATTGTTTTACTTGACTCGTACCACTTTTCTATCGAGTAAGAATATCTAATGCCGTCCATATTGGATGCATGGACAAGGGTCAATGCGTAATAGTCTGAGAGCTCGGGCCAGTGCGGGCTTATGATGTATACTTTCAATATGTCAAGCTCTTCATCCCACTCACCCACTTCCGTCATATCAAATTTCCATGTGCCAATTGTGACATTGGAGTGTCGATATGCTCTCATTGCAGAACGATCTTCTTGAGTAACTGGTGACTGTTGCACTCCACGCAAGACACCATCAACTATTTGGCATTCTACAAAATGCCAGTTTTCTTCATCTAGTTCATTGAAAGTTTCAGACCAGATAAGCTTAGCACTCGCTATCTTCGGTGTGAACCCAACTAGGACGATAAGCGTTAGAATCCCAAATCCGAGAAGGACTCTTCTATGTTCCTGGTACAACCTTCAAGGCCTCAATTATTCTGATTTGCCTTTTTCATTATTTATATTTTTGAAAAACGCAGCTGTTTTGTTAAGCTGGTTTTTCTTTTTCATATGGTTGTCCAACCGCCTTTGGAGGACGTGAACGACCAATACCAGTGAGAGCAATTACTACCAGAATATATGGAATCATCTGGATGAAGTTATTATAGGGTGCCAAAGCAGGAATAGTCAATTGAAAGTACGATTCCAAGGCTTCTAGGAATCCAAAAAAGGTTCCTGATAGAAAGACTCCAACGGGTTTCCAGCCGCCAAAGATTAGCGCTGCAAGCGCGATGAATCCTCTACCAGAAGTCATAAGCTTTCCAAACCTTGAGCCATATCCAATTGAGAGATATGCACCACCAAGACCAGCTAGACATCCACTGATTATTACACCAACCATTCTGATTGTTTCGACATTCACTCCTGCAGCATCAAGTGTACTTGGATCCTCTCCAGCCGCTCGGAGGCGAAGTCCAAATGGTGTCTTGTAGAAGATGACCCAGCTGATGATCACGGCAAAGAACATCATATAAACAAAAGGTGACATTGAACCAAAAATATCACCTATAAATGGCACATCCGATAATCCTGGAATAACCAAGAGCGGCACACTATCAACTTGTTCTGAAACACCTCGTTGACCCCATACAACCTGCAGCATTAAAGTTGTAAATCCAGTCGCAAAGAGAATAACTCCAGTTCCGCTTACAATATGGTCACCTTTCAGCTTCACTGTTATTACTGCATGTATAGCAGCTAAAATACCACCAGCAATAACTGAAACGATGACACCAACCCAAGGATTAAATGCCCCGGTAATAGGATCATATGTGAAATATGTTGATGCTACGGCCGAAAAAGCTCCAATGAGCATCATTCCTTCAAGACCGATGTTTACAATCCCTGATCGCTCTGAATACATACCACCAAGTGCTGTCAACACGAGAGGGGTAGAGAATTGCAATGTTGTCTTGATTAACCAAGCGATCATAATGAGAGAAAATGGATCTGCTTGCATCACATTTCAACCTCCATAGGTAAATCGATTTCGGAATCGGTTTCTATAAGAAGCAAAGATAGAATGAATCCTGTTATGAATAGGGCGGCAGAAGTTACAATAATTGACTGAACTTGGAATACTACGCCAATCAACAACATGACAAGCCAGATTGAGGTGACTCCTAATGTGGAAGAGATACGCCTCTTGTCAATCTTGTAATTGAAAACTACTATGAAAAGACTTCCCAGTGAAATGACAAGTCCCACTAATAATGTTGTGAAATTCGTTGTAACAAGTGGACTAGCAACTGTTAATCCTAAGAAAGCTCCTAGAACTCCATATCCCAAAGTAAAGAGACTTAGAAATCCTATTTTTGGATTAGTTTTAATCCATGAGGCATAGCTAACTCCATGATCCGAAAGCCAGTCTACTAATCTTGGTGCAGCAACGAACAGTACCACCAAACCCTGAATTACTTGGACCATTTCACTGGGGACATTTGCATTAGTTTGCATAAATGATCCTCCAGCTTTCAAAGCACCAAAAAAGAGACCTCCACCAAGAACGCCCCAAGGATTGTTTCTACCTAATACTGCAACAGTGATTCCATCAAAGCCTAAGCCCGCAGACCATCCATCATAGAAACGACGGTAATATCCTTGTATCTCGAGCGTTCCTGCAAGTCCAGCTAGTGCACCACTAAAACCAAGTGCTAAAGCCATGTTTTTCTTTGCATCAATTCCTGCAGTTTGAGCAGCATCCTCATTTTGCCCTACGGCTCTCATCTCATATCCCATGACAGTTCTATTGATAAAGAAATTAACTAGAGGAACACAAAGAAGCGCGATTATGAAAGCGTAGCTGAGAAATGAACTCCCAAACATTTTGCCAATTTCAGCAGTAGGTAAGATAAAAGGGGATACACTTCGTGAATCGTCAAGATTATGCATTGGTCCCTCTGATACTAACCATTGCGTGAATTTTACAGCCGCGTAACTAAGCATCATTGTAGTAACAACTTCATGAGCTCCACGATAAGCACGCAGAATTCCCGGCAGAAGTCCATATAGTAGTCCTGAAAGGACTCCAACAACTATACATGCCAATTGATGGATGCCCCATGGTAGAGCAACCATGTATCCTACTGCTGTTGCAGCGATAGATCCCATGTACAATTGCCCTTCTGCTCCAATATTAAACAGTCCACATTTGAATGCTAATGCTACTGACAATCCAGCAAGAATTAAGGGCGTTGCTTTAAACAAAACTTGATCAAAATTCAATAGCGCACCTAATCCCAAAGCAGAGAAAGCAGCAATGGGATCGTAACCAGTAGCAACCATGATTATTGCAGATACAATTAGTGCCAAGATAATTGAAACGACAGTGTGACCTATTTTCTTTAGAAATTCAGGAGAAGTAAATTGTCTAATAGCATTTTCAATAAAATCCATTTTCTCAGATTTTTGTTCAGAAGTAGTTATCTCTTCTGTCATTAAATCTCAACCTCCAATTCATTATTATGGCCCGCCATTAGTAGTCCTAATTCCTCTGCAGTTGTCTGTTCTGGATCCTTGATTGCTACAAGGTGTCCGTCAAAAATAACTCCAATTCTATCTGATAGACTCTGAATTTCATCGAGCTCTGCTGAGATTAAAAATACGGCAACCCCGGCGTCTCTTAGAGCTACAAGAACATTATGAATATATTCAGTTGCACCAACATCGAGCCCTCTTGTTGGTTGTGCAGCAATGACAATAGCTGGATTGGAGCTTAATTCACGTGCTACAACAACTTTTTGCTGATTCCCCCCAGACAGAGTACTTACCTCATCATAGACATGTCCAATCTTTATTGAGTAATCCGAAACCAAATGTTCAGCATTTGAACGGAATTGCTTTAGATTGAGGAATCCTGAGAGTCCTGCTTTTTTCTCGGTATATGGTTCATGGTAATGATTTCCTAGAGCCAAATTTTCTTCAATTGAAAATGCTAAAACAAGTCCTCGTTTCTGACGATCTTCAGGAATATGTGCAAGCCCTGCTTCTTTGATATTGCGAGGAGTTCGCCCGGTTACATCTGTCCCTTGAATAGATATAGTTCCACTCATTGGCTTTCGAAGTCCTGCCAATGCTTCGATAAGTTCAGTTTGCCCGTTTCCTTGAACTCCAGCTAATCCAAAAATCTCACCCGAGCGAATCTCAAATGAAACATCTTTCACAGCTGTTATTCCTCTAACATCTTGAACTGATAGATGCTTGACAGATAGTACAACATCGCCAGGTGCTGCTGGTCCCTTTTCAACTCTGAATACAACGGGTCTTCCAACCATCATTTGAGCAAGTTCTTCAGGAGAAGTATCAGTTCTATTGACTGTACCCACTAATTCTCCATCTCTCAGTACAGAAATTCTATCACACAGTACCATAGGTTCACGAAGTTTATGTGTAATGAGGATGATGGTCTTTCCTGTATCTCGGAATTTGTTAAGTGTGATAAAAAGTTCATCGACCTCCTGTGGAGTTAACACAGAAGTAGGCTCGTCTAAAATCAAAATATCTGCATCACGATATAGTGCCTTGATAATTTCAACTCGTTGCTGTAGACCAACGGATAAATCTAAGATTTTTTGTCGTGGATCAATTTCAAGACCATTTTCTTCAGCAATCTCATTTATTCGCTGTATAGCTTCTTCAAAGCCTACAGGAATAAAGTTGAGTGCGGCATAACGGAGGACTAAGACAATTGATAGTACATATTGTTGAAATCCTTTGAGAATTGAGTTATTAGTTTTAAAATTTGAGATTTTATCGATGAAGAAATCTAGAATTTCTGTAGTCTTGTAGAATCCTATGACAAATAGAGCAAAAACAAATGTTACAATAGTGCCTTCAATTAATCCAAGAAAGCTATAGAATGAAAAGATACTAAACAGAGAAAAAATAATCGTAACAATTCTTGCAAGTACATTAATTTCCTTACCAGGTGTTTCATGACCTATAACAACATTTTCTGCGACTGTAAGGGGTTGTATCAATTTGAAGTGTTGATGTACCATTCCAACACCGTGCGTAATTGCATCTTCTGGTGATTCTAAAATCATTTCTTCACCATTGATTTTAATTTTTCCAGAGGTCGGTTTTAACATTCCATAAAGAATATTCATTAGTGTAGATTTACCGGCTCCGTTCTCCCCAAGAAGTCCATGTACTTCGCCTTTCTCTATTCTCAGAGTGATATTTTTATTAGCTTCAACACCACCAGGGAATGTCTTACTAATATTTTCGAGTTCTACTGCGTAAATAATCAGTACCTCCGAGTGCCAATGTAAGCAAAGTATTTGCTTATTATTAGAAGGTCAGATATCCTAGTATTATTTAATCTTGGTGTATCAAGAAAAACTATTAAAAAAAGAGAGATGGAGGGGAAAAATCCCCTCTATTTCTTAAAAAAACAGACTAATAATCGTCAGGAATTACAAAAGTGCCATTGATAATACCAGTTCGGATCATTTCAACGACATCAACGACATCTTCTCGTAATGTGAGAAGTTCAGTGTTGACTTCATAGTCATGACCATCGTTTGATAGATCGTAGGCTTTTATGCCGCTAGTATAGGTATCATCACTGATATCCTTCATCATATCATAGGTTGCAACATCGACACGTTTCAGCATCGAGGTTAAGCAAACTGTCGGAGGTTCAGGATTCTCTGAATCCTCACATCCAAGATACATCTGAGGTGAGTCAACACCAATGACCCATAGGGGATGTGATGATGTCTCATTCTCCTCCAATGCCGCCTCAAAGGCACCAAGTCCAGACCTTCCGGCTGCAGCAAAGATAATGTCTGCATTACCAGTGTACATGCCTGATGAAAGGCTCTTACCAGTAGCAATGTCAGCCCAATCACCAACATACTGTGCAGTAGTTGTGATGTTCACTCCTACGTTGACATAATTGTAGTAGGAGTAGTTTGCACCCCAGAAGTAACCAGCTGCAAATTTCCTGATGAGTGGAATATCCATTCCTCCGAGGAAACCAACCTTGCCAGTAGTTGTGTACATACCAGCAATTGCACCAACAAGAGCAGAACCCTGGTTTTCAGTGAAAATTACTGAAGCAACATTGGTGTAATTTGTTGGATCAATATACATATCAATGATAGCAATTTGCTGATCTGGATAGTCTTCTGCTACCGCCATGACTGCATCAGCTTGATCATATCCAACACATATGATTAGATCATAAGGTTCGATAAGACCTGAATGCGCTGCATAGCCACGTATCATTGACTCATAATCAGCAATAACTGTCGGTTCGGAGAATGTGAAGCCGATGTCAAAATCATCACTTGCTTCTGTTGCTCCTTCGTAAACGCCATCATTGAATGATTTGTCGCCTAGACCACCAGTAGCAAAAACAATTGCTATCTGATTTGGATTGTGCACTGGTTGAATCATCATGTACACACCAAATCCGGCAACTCCAATGACAGCTATAACGACTATTGCCAGAATTACATTCCTATTCATATTCAGTCTCTCCTACGGATTAGCCTAATTTAATCCGCAAGTTATCTCGTCAATCGCTATTGACTTAACAATATACTTTAACTTTGTGCTTAAAAAACACTCCTTCTTGGTGATATTTTCATTCTCAGCTGGAAAAAGAAGTTCCACAAATTATATACTAAATATCATGGTTAAATGAAGCATTATTAGGGAGTTGTATCCAAAAAACTATCATGAAAAAGACTCAGGTCTTGCTTACTGGTGCCTCTGGTTCAATGGGTGGAGCAGCTTTCAAGGAATTACTGCAACGAAAATCTAAGTATGATATTGTCTTACTCCTTAGGCCAACTAAAGAAAACAAAAGGCGGTTTAAGAGATATCTCGCCAAAACCACAACCGACAAATGTAAACGAATTGTTTCAGAAGAAAAATGCTTGAAGATCATTTGGGGCGATCTTACTAACTATAAGGATGTACTTGAAGCCGTTAATGGCGTGGATTTCGTGCTTCATCCAGCTGCTTTCATTGCTCCTGCTGCAGATCACAATCCAAAATTAGCTAAGAAGATAAATGTCGAAGGAACTGAAAACGTCATCAAAGCAATTAAAGCTCAACCAAATGGTTCTGAGAGGATTAGACTTGTGTATATATCATCTGTGGCAATCTATGGTGATAGACTTGCACCAATCTATTGGGTACGCGCTGGTGACCCTCTCAAGCCTAGTGTCTATGATTTCTATGCTACTACTAAAATACGTGCTGAACGCGCTGTTATCGAATCCGATCTAAAATACTGGGTTTCTATTAGACAGACGTATATTGGAATTCCAGATGCTATGAGTTTGATGGATCCTATCTTGTTTCATCAACCAATTGACCAACACATTGAGATGGTTACAGCAGAGGATGCTGGTTATGGTCTCGTGCAATGCCTTGAAACATCAGATGATTTCTGGAGAAAGATATACAACATGGGTGGAGGTCCATCGTGTAGATTCATCTTCTTTGAGTACATGGAACGAATGATGAAGCTTTTTGGTCTTGGGGATTATAGAAAAATAATGGACCGTAATTGGTTCTGCACACGTAATTTTCACTGCGCATGGTTTGCGGACAGTAATGTTTTGAATGAGTATCTTGGACATCAACGTCAAAGCCTTGAAGATCATTATGAACAAGTTTTGCATGCATCTCCATGGTATATTAAACTGGCAAAGATTGCTCCATCAAGTCTTGTAAAACGATTCCTCATGAGAAAAATGGCCTCTGGTAAAGATGGCCCCCTTGGCTGGATTCAGACAAATAACAAAGGTCGAATCTCTGCATTTTGGGGATCTCATGAAAAATGGAAGCAAATACCTGATTGGTATTCTGGAATGCCTGATGCAAATGCTAGTTCATCACTATTGAATCATGGATATGATGATACAAAACATGATTCAGAACTTACTATAGAAGACATGAAACATGCTGCTAAATTCAGAGGCGGATTATGTTTATCTGAAACAATGAAGGATATGAATGAAAAATTGGAATGGCAATGTGCATTTGGACATCGATTCAAAGCGACACCAACTCTTATTCTTCGAGCTGGACATTGGTGTCTGGAATGCTTAGCACCACCGTGGAATTACGATAGAATTGCCAAGCAGAATCCATTTTTTGCTCAGGTGTATTATCCAAATCATGATGAAAGTGAATGCAATTATTATGATGAGAGTTGCTATGAAGATATTCTTTAGAGTCGAAATCTTGCTATGATGAGTGCTCTATTATATACCAACTCATTAAAAGAATGATGATATTTTCTGGAATGCTAAAGGATGTGACTACAATCATGAAAGTGGTATGTAGGTTTACTGCTGAATTGCCAGCCTTGCTATTTTTGTCTACAACAACTACTGATATCCAAAAAATCCATTCTGTGCACTGATTAATACCCAATGAATAGGATTATAATACTAATTACACAATACAAGTTAATATTTGTAACCAGTCAGGTGCGTATTTTATGAGTCCAACATCCCCAGGAGAGATGATGTTCAAAGTAGTGCTTATTGGAGATGGAGCTGTTGGCAAGACCAGCGTGCGTCGCAACTACTTGGGCA
The DNA here is from genome assembly GCA_016839245.1 of Candidatus Thorarchaeota archaeon. The sequence goes on along the minus strand of JAEOUN010000092.1, from coordinate 19,508 downwards.
AAGGATTCATTACTTCACACATTGCGACTATAGGAGTTGACTTTGCTCAGAAATATGTTACAGTAAGTGGCAAGACCGTTCGCTTGGTCATTTGGGATCTTGCAGGGCAGACGGGATTTGAAAGTGTACGCAAGCATTACTATCAGGGGTGCAGTGCCCTCGTTCTAGTATATTCGGTTATCAACCGTGAATCCTTTGATAATTTGACATGGTGGCTTGTTGAAGCATACAAGTACAATCAAAAAATACCCCCAACAGCAATTCTTGCAAACAAAGTAGACCTTAGGACACCAGAGATTCAGAATTTCGAGGTTTCCACTGAAGAAGGATTGTCTTTTACTCAATTATTTAAAGATCGACTTGAAGTGCCTACAGTTTTTCTTGAAACCAGTGCCAAGACGGGAGAGAACATTCAGGAGTCTTTCGCTGAGTTAACAAGAATTCTTATTGATGAAGATAAGAAAGCTAAATCTAGTAAGAAATAATTGGTGCAAATTTCATTTCTGTTTCATCCTATGGAAATCCATTTCTAGATATATGAAAGCACGAGTAACTATGCTAAAGTATGTAGAGCAAATGACTGATGCAATTCTGATTCGTCATTCTAATAGGCATTTCACTGATGAACATCTATCAATTGATCATAGTAAAGCTGTTCAGGAATTCATTACATCATTAAATCCTCCATTTGAACATCATGCAACAATTTCATATCACGTAGTACCAAAAGACGATAGTGTTGTTTACTTTAAGAATCCCAGACAGTTTGTCGCTTTGGAATCAGAAAATGCGACTGAGGAACAAGCAAAGCTCGGATTCTTAGGAGAGCTCATAGTTCTCTTTTGTGAGAGTCTTGGAATTCAGACCTGTTGGATGGGGCACTATAAGAAACGGCAAGTCTACGATATTGTGTATAAAAACTCTAAACAAAATAAAAACCGGAAGCTCTATTGTATCATTGTCCTTGGTTATATTCCTGATAAAACGAGTTTATTAGATCGTTTCTCAAAGAGAAGATTTTCAAAGAAGCATCGTCAGGTCGAATTCTTTCTCCATAAAAACTCTCTACGAACATTTTCAAGTAAAATTCAATTTTCGTTGGAATTAGCATCAAAGGCACCTTCAGCAATGAATACTCAAAAATGGTATTATCTTATTAGCAAAAATGATTCTAGGACTTCAATTGAGATTGGCAAGATAAAGGGCTATCAACATTTCAAATGGCCATACTATGATATAGATGTTGGAACTGCAGCAGCTCATTGTTGGTTAGGTTTGCAGTATCAAAATTGTTTTCCATATGTTGAATGCTCATCAGATAATTCAAGTTCAGTCTGGAAATTCACTCTAGAATCTAACATATGACACAAATTTGTCCGCTGGAAATATTGCTTCCAGATTATCAGCAGTATCTTTGGAACATGAAATTTCGCCTAGAGACCTTAGCATTAGTGGTGGACTCACACCAGATATTACCTTTGACAATTGAAATGCACTTAGTTTTATGTCCGGTTCTTGATCTGTCTTTTCTATCTCTAGTCGTCCATCATTGGGTGTTATAATAAAAATCCCCGAGTTCCAAGTGCAATATTGATCTTTGATTTCAATTACCACTCTGTTTGTTGCTTGCACTGATGTAGTAATCGCTCTGCAATATTCTTCAAAATCAATAATTCGCATCATCATTGACCCGATTATATGAGATTCTGTTGTACTATAATCAGAAAAATAGTGTCGAACAGGAGTCTGATAATCTGTATACCAAGTCACCTTTGCTGCATTCACTGAATGATCACTAACCAATTTAATAATCGATGGAAATACATCATCATACTTGTATCTTGTACTCCCTACGGTCAAATTGTAAACGGGATGATGTTCTGCAAAATGAAAAGCGACGGTGCCGACGGGCTCGGAATCAGTTTCAAACAGAAAAAAATGACCCCTTTTTATGACACTTGAAATATACTCATTAGAACCCCAAAATCGTGATCCAAAACGAGTCATTGATCTATTTACTTCTAGAACTTTCTTGGCATCATCGTTTGATGTGAGTTCGCGAGTTTCTATGTCTTTGCGAACCGATCCTGTCCGTAGTTGACTAGGTGCGAATATGTGTTTCGCACGCTGCTCCCCAAGGGCATAATCAAATTGTTCATAGAAAGATCTTTTGAAGGGATCTAGAATTGATAAGTAGATATTCTCTCTGCGCATTCGAAGAAAGGCGGCCTTGAATAATTTTCTAATGAAACCTTGGTTCCTATAAGCGGGATCAGTTGCAACAGCCCAGACCGCTGCAAATCGAAGAGGATTGCCTCTGATAATGTTATTCATTTCCTTACTTGCAAAGAAGCACATATTGGCTACGACCTTATCATTATCTACAGCAACATAAGCCCAATCCTCATTTTCAGGTCGATTCCACCGTTCAATCCATTCCTCTTTTTCAACTTCTTCTAGGTTTCTTTGAGCTTCAAATGCCTTCCACATGACACGTACAGCAGATTTTCTATCTTCTTCATGCGCTTCTCGAACCTTAATCATAGGATTGTCGCTTCTTCAAGCCTTCAATAGTCTTATGGTCTCAGTCAGAAAATAGCCTAGTCAAATAGATAGGTGTATATTTGGATTAATTCTGGAACATCATGACATGTAGTTTTTTTTCATTTTAGATTGACAAGATATGAAACTACTAAAAAAATGGAACACACCATATTGTCTTCCTTGAATCTCAATTTACCTAAAGGAGGTAAGAAACCAATGGGATTCAATAGTGGACAAGCGAGAAAAGCTAGAAAGCCGAAACGTCATGCAAAAATCAAGCATAGAATTCATTAATAGAAGTTCGTCTTATTCATTATTGAATACGAACCTTGCTGTAATTCTTAATTTTTATGGAGATACTAATGCTTCACTGCTTTTAGTATCTCTTTTTTCTTCATAAATTCATTTCTAACATTAGAAGCTAAAACTGATTAGGTAACATTCGGATTACTATGTCGGTGATTATTTTGGTATGGAAAAAATATACAAAGAAGATTTCAGACCTTAAGAAATCAAATACGCAGATAGATATGGATGTGAGAGAGAAACTTGAAACGATGACCAAGGAGATTCTTGATCAAGATATAGCTGTTAGTCTAGATTTTCTTATTGATTACTTGCATCTCCATAAAGAACCTAATGATGCAATACAAGAGTTGAAACTTCATGTTGGACTCATGGAAAGCATTGATTATGGGGTCATAGTTGATGACAATGATCAATCAGTCTACATCTTCTTCACAAAGAAAAAGGATTAGAGAGAAATTCATACAAGGTTGATAATCCAAGTCTTATTAAAAAAGGAAAATGGCAAGAGCATAATTTCTTGCCTAGATTGTTTCTTCAAACATTCTTACAAATTCAGAGAATTGGTCAATGCCTTTCTGCCAAAATTCTTCTGTTGTAATATCAAAGCCAATGTCAGCAGCTAAATCTCTTGGTGATTTACTTGAACCAGCTGAGAGAAGAGCTTTTAGTTTTGGTATGAAATCCTGCCCTTGTTCCTTGTAAAGCTTATACATTGCATACACGAAAAGCTGTGCGTAGACATATGGATAATTATAGTATCGGAAATTAGCTATGTAGAAATGAAGCTTCATGGTCCACCACCATTTCATTTCCGGTAGCCATTCTACTACATCACCGTACATCTTCTCACGTGCTTTCAACCAGTATTCAGAGATTATCTCACCATCAAGTGGTTTACCCTTCTCAAGAGCTTCATAAAGCATGGTTTCAAACCAGACACGTGTTGTGACCTGATATGCAGCTCCACCAAATCCATCAAGTACAACAGCTAAGATTGCTTGTCGCTCTTCGTTTGTGCAATCTTGTCCAAGAAGTTTCTCTGCAAGTAATAGTTCTCCAAATATAGATCCGGTTTCAGCTATGCACATTCCAATTTCATAATTACTTGGTTTCTGCGACCGAGTACCTAAATGTGCATGCATTGCGTGGCCAAGTTCATGTGCTTGAGTAAACAGATCACCCATAGTTCCGTTGAAACTCTGCAGTATGTATGCACTTTTACCTGTATACCAAGTCATACAATAAGCACCGGACCTCTTTCCATTCCTTACCAGTGCATCGATATGCCTGCGTTCATACATCTCATCTATCCATTTTCCTACTTCAGGATCAAAATCATTGTATGCCTTACCAACAATTTTGCGGGCTTCATCCCAGGAATACTTTTTCTCAGGAGTATTTGGAAGTGGAGCATCAATATCCCAATTGCCAAGTTTTTCCAAGCCCATTGCTTTTGCTTTCAGTTTAAGATAGTCTCGATATTTTCCAACATTTTTCTCCATAGTATTGAGTAGAGCTTCTATTGTTTCTTCGTCAACATCATTAGCTATAAAGCTCTGTGTCATAGGAGAAGGCCATCTTCTAAATTTACAAATCGTTAGATGGTCTGAAAACACTGCGCGAAGTGCCGAAGACCAGATTATGTGATCTTTGCCTAATCCATCATAGACGACCTGATGAGCTCTCTTCCGTAGGTCTCTATTTGAATGCTCATAGAGACCTATAATCTCTCCATAAGGCAATGTCTTGAGTTCACCATCTACCTCAATATCAAAAGTACGCGTTGCTAGCCAATCCCCTTGGAGAATTTGCCATGCTCGAACACCATTTCTGTCTTTGGCAATAATGATCTTCTCTTCCTCTTCTGAAAGCATATAGGGTGTCTGATGAATGATTTTCTCAAGTTTGTGTCTATATTCTGCTAGGACTGAACTATTTACAATCTCAGGATTTTCCTTTAGGAATTTTCCAAGCTCAAGATTGAGAAAAGCGCTGGCTTGTTGTTGTAATGCAAATGTAGCTCTATATTTGTCATTCAACCTCTTGGCAGTATCATTATTCATATCTGCATCATAAATCAATCTTGAATACTTCAAAGGTCCGTCAAATTGAAGAATTAAATCATCTATCTCTTGAAGCATTTCTAAGACTTCTTTTACTCCAAAGTTCTCTATCTTACCTCTATACTTGTCACGAAATTCTTCGGTCGCACTGACAACAGCTGTAAGGCGTTCTTCGATATATGAGGGATCATCTATCTTTACTAACTGAGAGAGATCCCAACTCATTTTCTCTGATTCAATCATCATTATCGAACCAAATTCATGATTAAAATCACCTTTAAGAGTGCTATGTCATAGGCATCATTTTGAAAAAACACATACAAGACCAAGTTCTATAAATATCGTTCATGAAGAACTAACTTCAATTCATGATCACATTTCTTCAACCAATCAATCGAGTCATATAAATGCTTGAATTTCAATTGATGTATACAGAATATATTGTCAATGCCCTTATTTTGAGCTAATGAAATATTCTTAGAGAGTCCAGACAAAAATGCATTAGCACTATTTGCGTAGATTGTACAACACCATTCTATGCCTTCTCTTGTTTTATGTTCGCCGCCAATAGTCAGAGTCGCATCCGAATTTTGAGAACCAAAAAAGAATGATGCATAATTTGCAATCTCATCTATATTTTTTTGAATTACCTCGAATACATCCCAATGAAAGAGAATAGAGTGTGATGAAGGATTTGGATTATTTTCCATGTAAATAATATCAAGATGTTGACCAATCTGTTTCAGGACGGATTTGCTATTTAACTCCAAAAGTCCGAGTTTATCACATTTCCAATCAATATCTAAAACATTACTATGCCAAAATACCATGTAAGTGTCTATTTGTTGCATTCTTGCAGATTCAGCCAATTTCATTGGTGCAATATTATCTCCTGCAGTCACGAAACGCAAACGTTCTAATTTGAGATTCATACCAACATTAACAAGGTAGTCCGTAAGGATTTTTCCAAATCCTTTCTGTCTAAACTTTTCATGAATCCTTAAGCCCTCCATCCATCCGGTTTTACCTTCATCAATTATTCTTAAACTTGCAATCCCAACGACTTCTCTATCATAAGCAAGGACAAACGGATGACATAATGGATTAGATATCCATCCATCTATAATGCTAGGAAGATGATCATGACCTCCCCAGGTTGTCTTTGAAATTTCAATAATAGCTGGAATATCGGATTCAAGTAAAGAGCGAACTTTTGGATTCATTTGTTTTCTACCTCAAATGCGACCTGTGTTTCTAATGTATGCATAATTAGCAAGTAGAGGAAAAGAATTATTGTAATTATTAGCAAAACAACCAAGTACTAATTTTAAGGCATCCATTCGAAGACCTCACAAATTCTTCGAGGAAATTTCATTTCTGTTATTTAATTACTATTGGTATTTTACTCAGAAAAATGGATTATTTTCTTATATAACTTCTCTAAGCCAAGTAACAACTTCACTATATGCCTTGATTTTATTGCTTAATTTTGCCAGTCCATGACCTTCATCTGCAAATCGCATCATTCTTACAGGAAGTCCTTTGTCTTTTAGCTTTTCATACATTTGCACTGATTCAGAAAGAGGTACCCGCTCATCATTATCTCCTTGAATAATGAAAAGGGGAGCTGCTATCTTGTCGATTCTATTGATTGGACTTATTTTAACTAATGTATCTATATCCTTCTCTAAACTTCCATATTCGCATTCTCTTAGAGTCCGTCTCCATGCTGCTGTATTTTGCAGGAATGTCACAAAATTGGAAATGCCAACAATATCTACGCCAGCTCGCCAGAGATCAGGGTGCTCTGTCATTGCTGATAGTACTGCAAAGCCGCCATAAGAACCACCATAGATGATAAGTCTATTACTGTCAATATCAGTATCATCGTTTTTAATGTGAAGTGCAAGACAACGAATATCCATAATTGAATCTAATCGTTTCTCCACATTATCTAGATTGAGATACTTGCGACCATATCCATCACTCCCACGAATATTGGGAGCAACAACAGCAAATCCGGATGACAAAAAGAACTGGATGACGGGATTAAAGTCTGGACGCATCTGTGCTTCTGGTCCACCATGAATCATAAATATTGTTGGCCAGCCTTCACTTGGTTTCTCTCCATTTGGAATATACCTAAAATAAGGCACGCTTAGAGAATCAAAGCTATTGAAACGATGAAGTGTTGGTTCAACAAGAGTGCTAGAATCAATTCCAGCAGTATCCAATTGGCTGGCTGGCCAATTCATCATATCCTTGATATCTATAATCCAGATATTAGTAGGTTGGATACCTGAACTTTGAGTCAATGCTAACATATGTTCATCACTGGACAAGCTCATTGCATTTATCCAGGATCTTGCATCTCCTGAAGGAAGAACACCTCTTAATGGAAATGGAAGTGTTTCAAAATCCAAGATTTTATCTCCAACAAACTTGGCTCTATGAATAGTAGAATATCCTTCTTGATTTTCTACAAAATATGTCCATAAAGAGTCCATGGAAAAAGCATATTGATCCTCTAATTCAAAATCAATTCTCTCCTCAATCTCCTTGAAAGGCAAAAACTTCTTTGAAGTCTTAAGAACTCCCAAACGTTTCTTATCTGATTCATAATCAGTTGTGACAACAATGCTTTCTGAATCTACACATCGAACGACGTCCCATCTTGCTGGCAAATCCTTGCTTACCTCAGATGTGAGATCAGTTACTTCTTTGTTTTCTATATCAAGAAGCAAGATATGTTGGTTCATGTTTCCAACATATTGAGTTAAAACAATCTGGCTATCATCATTCAGATTTCCAGAAACTTCAACTATTCCTTCTGATGGTTCATAGAGAAGTTCCATTTCATTTTCTAAGAGTGGAATTCTCCATCTATAGACATCAAATCTTGCTGGATCTACAATATTGGCACAAAAGTAGAGATATGTATCTGTGGCAAAACTCCATCGATATTTGACTCTAAAGTCGGAAGTAATCCAATGCAAATTTTGCTCTTCGTCAAATAGACCAAACTGGAAGTTTTCATCACCATTTCTATCTCTTGTGAAAAGTAATGTCCCATCTACAAGGTAAATTGGATTAGTACATCGATCATCTTCATGAGTGAGTTGCTTGCGAATCATTGTCTTTCTTTTTGAAATCTCTGTAGAGTATATTTGGAACTGCCCAGATGCATTAGAGGTAAACGCTATTTGTTTTCCATTGGGATGCCAAGTTGCTCCACCAGCTATCTCTATTGCCAAATACTCTTGGAATTTAGTTCTGGAAGTCATAGATTTTTGGGACTTCGATTTTAATATGAGTATTTTCATCCAACAACTTGGTTATCTGTTGAAATGGGATATTCAAATTGCCAAGAAAATTAAAACCAAACATGCCTTTTTGATTTGATAAGAAGTCATGACTATCATCAGATTCGAAAAGTTCTGAAAAGCCGTACGTTAGATTGGTTAACTTTCTAACCATGAAATTTAAGCCTTCCTTTAACCGCATTATTGTCAAACATGAGAAGCCATACACGTTTTCTGGAGCTATTTTCCAATTGTTTTTTCAATGAAAAAAATGTCATTTTATACTCAAATATCAAATACAGGATTTTTTCACTTGTGGCTTGGTTCAAAAATCATAATAGCGACTAATAAAACAATAATGATCATGGGGAGATTAATTTGATACAGATTGGCAGAGATGAAGTCATAGTTTGTGTTGTAGTTAGTCTTCTCCTATTTCCTCCACTTACAGGAATTGAAGAACTTCAAAAAACACAATATACTCTTCTCAAAAATACACCAGCTCTCCAATCTGAAGATTCCAACAACCCAGTTATGAAGTACTACCCACGCAAGTATTTAGAAATTGGAAACAGTCTGTTGTTTTATCCGGAGCAACTTGCTGTAATGGTGGTTGCGACTGATCCTGATGGTATTGACTCAGTTCTCATGAAGTATCGGTTTATGAGAGTGAGTGATTGGAATCAATCACTCCTCACTATTTTTGATGATGAGAATGATATCTATAATGGGACATTGCATTTCAGTACTAATTCTACCTCATCATCTTACTACGAGCCTGTTACAATACAAGTACAGTACCTTGCTAATGACACGTATGATTATACCACGGAGAGTCCAATCATGGAATTCACTCATGAATTTGGTCTCATCACTGCTGATGGAGGTGCTCCATTATACGACACCCCGGATCTATGGTATCTTTATAATACAACAGGGCATGAGGTCACATGGGCTACTCAAGAAGAAGGAACTATCCATCATTTTACATTGTACACGTTATATCAAGATGGTTTTTTGCTGGAGCAATATCAATGGGAAGGTGAGCTTAATATCAATGTTGATGATTTACCTCTGGGTGATCATGTCTACGGATTAACTGTTGCTTGCGGTGCTCGGCCAACCAGTGATACTGTGACAGTGCATGTTGTAGATACTTTGCCTTCGGGAGTACATACAGGTAGTGTGGGACCCATAACTTATTCAACATTCATTGACCCTGGATTCAATTTCGGACCAAAATCCCATCCAGTTATTTTTATTTTTGGTTTGAGTTTGGTTGCAATCATAATAGGCTTTCTCCAATATCGCAAGTTCCATCACTAAAAGTTCAACTAGTAAAATTGAACTAGTGTTTTTATTTGCCATGCACGAATTCTGTAAACAACTCTGTAACCAACTAAAATCAATAGAAGGAGGAGTCTGACCAATAGGTCAGACATCTATTTCAATTATTTCCACCAGTCAAAATCGCCTGAAGTCCCTCGAGCTTCTAAATCCTTGTACAATACGGCTTGAAATATGTAGGTTATTGATCCCATGAACATTGATGCGACTAGTGAGCCAATTGTTACTGCAATTTCCAAGGATGGAACAGCAAGCATCATTGCAGTACCAACAAATACAGCTATCAACAAAGATAGAATAAAAGAAATAATTCCTATCAGAATTTGGCTTAGAAATACATGCCAAAACAATCCACTCGTAATTTGCCACGATCTACCTAGCGCGGCAAGAGCTGATTTTTCCTCAATGACAACGACTGCTACAGATGGAGCTAACCTCACAGCAATATACAAGACAAGAACAACTAAGGCTAATGCTATCAAGACATCAACATATAGCATTAGAAATGCAATAGTAGCTAGGGTAAGAATAATTATTGATTGAATAAACTGAACGCCGATGAGGCTCATCGTTCTACTTGAAGCAAATGAAAATGATTGACTAATATCACCTGAATTGGGAGTTTCGTAATCGTGAACTGCATAATCTATTGCCGCACCAGCAACCACTGCATAGACTAATAGATTGACTAAAGTAAGTGATAATACGATGGATAAATATTCAGGAGTAAGATAGCCAAATAATAAATTGAAAACGGCGTCTATTGGAGATGTACCGATGTAGTCTATAAGTTCAAGCCCATCAATTCCAAATACCGAAAATAAGAAAATAATTTCAACTACAGTTAAAGCCAATCCAACTATTCCAACCATTATTACATACTGAAGCAATTTATGAGTCCAGAGGTTGAAAGTTTGAGAAACAAGTCCAGTGGTACTTAGTTCTTTGCTGGATTTACCAGGGCTTGTTGGTTGTGGTGAAGGTCCTGAATCAATTTCCATGTTAATTACTCCTCTTACATTTCTATAGAATTGATTCATCTAAAGGTAATTAATGGTTCATAAAAATACCGAAATAGCTCCTTTCACTAATCGGTAACATTATCACATAGAGGATTCACGAAGAAAAAATGGAGCAAATAATATGTCATTACCTCTAATAATCGTACATGGCGGCGCAGGTAATTGGAAGGATGAAAAAATTCCAATAGGGTTGGAATATGTTGAAAAAGCAGCTAAGGTAGGATTTTCAGTGCTTCTTACAGGAGGTTCAGCTCTTGATGCAGCAGAAGCATGTACTCAATTTATGGAAAGCTGCGGAGAACTTAATGCAGGAAAAGGTGCTTACCCTAATTCTGATGGTATTCGTGAACTTGATGCAATGATTGTGGATGGCAAAAATCTTGATTTTGGATCTGTAGCTGGAATAACTGATATAGAGAATCCAATATGTGTGGCCAGATATATTATGGAGAAGACCAATTACAAATTTTTTGTTGGGTCAAATGCCAAAAGAATATACGATGAGATGATTAAGAGTGGTTATAGAGAGGAAATTGATACAGGTGTGATAAGACCAAAGTCAATTTTTCCGGATGGTGATACTGTTGGCTGCCTAGTTGTTGATACTAAAGGGAATATCGCAGCTACCTCCTCTACTGGAGGTATCAAAGAGAAGAAACCAGGAAGAGTTGGAGATTCTCCTGTATTAGGTTCTGGCGCCTATGCAAATGAGATTGCTGGTGCTTCTGCTACGGGATGGGGTGAACATATTATGCGTGTTGTCTTGAGTAGAATGGTTACCTTGAATGTAGAGCAAGGAATGAATCCGATGGAAGCAGCCAAACAAGTAATAAAGATGTTCCAAGAAAAGACTAACAGCGAAGCAGGGATAATCGTTGTAGATAAGAATGGTAATGCAGGGTATGCCACTAATGCCAAGGCAATGCCAGTAATCATTATCCAAAACAATATCAATAATATCACTTCAGACACATGTCAAGTTTAATCCTGTCAATTGTATGTTCATGATGAATGTATTACTGTTTCAATCTCGATTCTTTTTAATAAGTCAGAATGATTCAGCTCTAAAACGAAACAAGGCAATAACGCCAATTCTTGATAAGTGAAGATTTGGAATATTAGTAATAACCTGTCGAAAAATCGATATATTTGCTACGAAACGATTCCTTTTATTATAATGATGAATGTAGTAGCTCATGGTTAGGAAGGTCTAACCAGATCCGGAAAAAGGTTCATTCAGAACTTGCATTGATATTCACAATCCACTTAGCTTTCTCGTATTCAGTGCGAAAATCCGGCTTTTCTGAGGAGTCGGAAGTTCCTGAAGTTCCCAATTCCGGATCGATTCATTTTTCCTTATACATAGCTACTCTCATTTTGGGAATTACCAAGAAGCTGAGATATTACCATATCATAATCAGCGTATCCACGAAGACCTGGGATATTGCCTACTGGCTTTCCATCTTTGAATACAATTACCATCGGAACTGACTGAACTCCAAACTGACCGACTGTCTGTCTGTTTCTGTCAATATCAATTTTAGCAAAATACACTTTGCCAACGTAATCCTTTGCCAACTCGGTAAAAATCGGAGCGAGGGCTTTGCAAGGATTACACCATTCGCCATAGAAATCGACAAAAGCATTCTTTGTTTTTTGAATGGTCTGCCAGAAGTTGTGATCGAAAAGAATTTTTACTTGACCATTTGCCATTGGTTCTGCAACTTTTGGTTGTTGTGCACGTTCTATAAGAAGCTGCATTTTTCTTCTGCGAATCTCTTCGAGCTCATCATCACTAAGCATAGAATTATTCCACCTATACGATTGTGCCTATTGCTTGCACTACCGCATAAAAATTCTTTGGTGTGAAAGCGTCAAGAACTACACTATTGAATCGGTTTATATCAGAGTATTCATGCACCGAGGTACTTACAAAGGAGATATATTGATGCAATCAAACCCAGTCAAGTACTATGTAATGCTGATTATTGCTATGGCATTCTGGGGCGGAAGCTGGGTTTCAGCAAAACTGACAGTTGCACATGCACCTTCCATGACCATTGGTTTTTTTAGATTCTTCATTGCAAGTGTCTTTTTTCTAATTCTATTACTGGCGACCAAACCTGAGTCTCGACATTTTTTCAAAAGACAAAATCTCAAGCTGCTCTTTCTTGTTGGATTGACAGGAATGTTTGGATATGGTGCATTCTTCCTAATAGGCATACGATTCACTACTGCTGCTCAAGGTTCAATCATTGCAGGATTTAATCCGGCTACAGTAAGTATTGTTGCTCATATTATACATAAAGAACGGCTGAGTAGAAGGTGGCAGTATTCAGGTTTTGTGTTATCATTTGCAGGCGTTGTGTTTGTAGTAGGAATTCAGGCACTTATTGATTTTCAGCTACAGTATCTCATTGGTAATCTGATAATACTCTGTGCAGTAATAATGTGGGGAATTTACTCATCTATAGGAAAAGAAGCAATGAAGACAATGACACCTCTTGAAGTGAATACTGGAGGTGCAATAATAGGTACTATACTATTCGGATTTGGAGCTTTGTATGAACAAATTTGGACTCTTCCAGCCTTAGTTGATCCGTTCTTTTGGATGAATGCAATCTATCTCGGGGTGTTTGTCACTGTTATTGGATTCTTATTTTATTTTATTAGCATAAAAGAACTGGGTGCAACTCGTGCAGGTGGATTCATCAACTTTGTTCCAGTCTTTGGCACTTTATTCTCCGCTATTTTCATGCCTGAAGATCCAATATATTGGACTTTTCTTGTAGGCTTAGTTCTTGTTGTAATAGGTATCACAATAATCAATTTTCCAATGCATGAAAAATCAACCAAACAAAAACGTGAGACGGAAGAATCATAACCAACATAATTCTCTGAGAAAGTGTTCTGGTGATATCTATGGAAGCTTATGAAAAATTATTAGCAAAATCAAAGGAAATTGCTATTTTAAATAGTGCGGGGTCTATTATGGGATGGGATCTTGAAACATATATGCCACCTCGAGGAATAATACTTAGAAGTGAGCAACTCGGACTGCTACAACAGATACTTCATCGAATGGTTGTAGATCCCGAATTAGGAAAATTACTTGACACGGCAGAGAAAAATAGTGACTCTCTTAATGAAGTACAGAGAAGGAATCTTTACCTTACTCGGAGAACATATGATGCTGAAACGAAAGTTCCTGAAGAATTAGTCGGAAAGATAGCAAAACAACAAGCCATCTCTGTTGAAACGTGGAAAAAGGCTAAGGCCGCCAATGATTGGAAGATGTTTCAGCCAGAACTTGAAAAGATGGTGGATCTATCTCGTCAATATTTTACGATACTTGCAGAGGTTCGAGATATTCCAATCCTCTATGATGCAATGTTGGATCAATTTGAGAGAGGTATGCGCTCAGTTGATGTTTCAAAGATATTTGGTGAATTGAGAAATAGGTTGGTTCCTCTAACGACGAAATGTGCTGAAGCATCTAGTGATATTAATACTTCATTCTTAAGTAAATCCGTACCAATTGAAATGCAACGGAAGATTGCTACCGATCTTGCTTCACTTGTAGGTTATGATACAGTATCTGACAAAGCCGGAGGTCGTATTGATGAGGTTGAACATCCATTTACGACGGGATATTATGATGATGTTAGAATCACTGTTCACTACCATGAAGATAATGTTGTGTCAGCTATCTATGCAATATTACATGAGTCAGGTCATGCCTTGTATGAGCAGAATCTAAATCAGGATTGGAAATATCAAGCACTGGGTGTAGCAGCATCCTATGGAATTCACGAGTCTCAATCTCGCTTCATCGAAAATAACATTGGACGTTCACCAGAATTCATTAAATTCTACTTACCACGATTGAATGAATTTACAAACAATCTCTACTCAGGTATCAATGTTGAAAATTTCACAAAAGCAGTGAATAATGTAAGGCCTTCACTCACTCGCATTGAAGCTGATGAAGTAACATACTCACTTCATATCATTATTCGATATGAGATTGAGAGAGATTTGTTCTCCGATAAGATATCAGTATCAGAACTTCCCCAAGTATGGAATGAGAGATATGAAGAATACTTAGGAGTCAAGGTCCCTAATGACCAAGAAGGTGTCTTGCAAGACACCCACTGGGCAAGTGGATACTATGGATACTTCCCGAGCTATGCTATGGGAAATGTCTATGATGGTATGTGGCTTGAAAAATTATGTAGAGAAGATCCTAATTGGCTTAACCAAGTAGAGAAGGGGAATCCAAAACCTGCAATTGAGTGGATGATTAAAAATGTTCACAAAATGTCAAGTCTTTATGATCCGGGAGAGCTAGTTGAGAAAATTACAGGCAAAAAGACAACTGCTAAGCCATATCTTGACTACTTGGAGAAAAAATACTCCACTCTATTTGGATTCTAACATTGCGAAAAACCTTGAGCTCAATCCCAGGGAAAGCTCAAGGTTTAGTAGTTTAATACATTCCATATCCAGATGAGGTATGTCTTTGAAGATCTGTTCCTCCGCCTCGGAACATACCAGTAGTTTTCATGTATTCTCGATATTCATCACCGAAAATACCTATCATTATCTTCTCTTCATAAATTGCGTAGATGTACCAGAGAGCAACAAAAATCGGGACAATCGGGACTAGTGCAAAACTCCTGATAAAGCAAACATATGCAAAATTCATGTAAATTGCAGCGGCGCCCACAGGATGACGAATACGTGCATAGATGCCTTCTTTGGGAAATGATTCTCTATCTTGAGGAATCACTCTTGTTTCAGGAAATTCATGAGCCTCACGCATGGTGTTGACAAATTTGACCGAAAAGTAAACACCAACAAACGCAAAGATGAAATCCCAAAGATGAGCATCTGGATTCATGTAATTCATAGTAAGAATAAGTAATGCACAAAAATTAATGAAAGCAATAATCATTGGCCAATAGTTATTCTCCTGCATTTCAGATTCATTATCTTCACTCAATTTAGAATCAATCCTCCATGATCGGTTTAGCTATGGACACCTTTGATGCCTCATATGATGCACCAAGAAATTCAACCTGTCCGCTAATTGCTGTTGGATCGCCGCCCATTGATTTCAAAGCAAATTCTGCAGTTTCCGTCTGTCCTGAATCGATTGAGCCAATACGTTGCATTCTAAATGAGCCAATATCCGTTTCAACTCCAGGAGGTAAATCTAAGTCAACAACTACCATATCAATTTTGGAATCACTGCCGTTTGTTATTGATACTCTAAGGATCATTTTATCATAGTGTTTCGTGATTTTTGATATCACCTTTACTCCAGTTTCTTCAGTAGAAGCTTGTTTCTTTTGTTGTTCTTTCTCCTCAATTCTTCGTGTCATTCTTTGAGAGGTATCTGATTTTCTCTCAGAACGCATCCCTTCCCGCCGAGGCTTTGTATGCCCTCCAGTCTTCTTTTGCGAGGTTCCCATGAGCAAGGACATAATTGAAGGTCCCTCAAAGACTACAAATACAAGACCACAGATAACAAGTGATGACCATATGATCGTGGATAGGATAGAAACTCTAAGTGCATAATTCTCCCATAGGTCAAACAATGGGTCAAGAAGAGGACTTAGAAATTCAAATAGCTGTTCCCAAGGATTTGTCTGAGCTTGTAGAACTGTATAGGTTTTGTCCAATAAAAAAGGAATTATGAATGCTATATTATGAAGAAGAGATATCATATCCATTAAAACAGAGCCACCTACCATGATGCACATAGAAAGTTGATAGATCTTACACCTTCAAATACAAATAATCCTGAGAGTTTATTAATCTTCCAAATGTTGAGAAACGTTTTCTTTGAAATTAATAAATATGCGAAACATCTTAACGATTTAGAGTAATAGGTCATTTTGAGATATAGAATCTTTATAGACCTACTCATCCAAGTATCGAATTCTTTTTTCATACTTATATAGATGATTCTAAAAACAACTAGCTTGATGTGACTCTTATGTTTCATTACGAAGGAAGTATTTGGAGACCTCCAAGTGAAGCAAAAAGCCTAATCCTACAGGCAACAGTAGGCTGTTCTCATAATGCTTGTATATTCTGTGTCTCCTATAAACAGAAAAAATATCGAGTTCGGGGAGTCGCAGGGATAAAATCAGATCTAGCATCTTTGCCAGATGATTATAAGAAGAAAGTAAGGAGAGTCTTCTTGGCTGACGGAAATGCTCTCGCCATACAAACCAAAGAATTACTGGGAGTATTAGAAACACTAAATCAAGAATTGCCAAACTTGGAGCGCATCGGTGTCTATGGATATGCAAGAGATGTGAGTGACAAGACTGTTGATGATCTGCATGTTCTGAAAGAGAAAGGTCTTGGGATAATTTACCTTGGTCTCGAAACTGGGGATGATGATTTACTTAGGTGGGCACGAAAGGGCGTTGATTCAAGTGAGAACATCAAAGCCTGTAAGAAGATAAGAAAAGCTGGAATCCCACTTTCACTAACTATCATTCTTGGTCTTGGCGGAATAGAGAACTCAGAACGTCATGCGTTAGCAACAGCTCAGGTTCTAAATGAGATTGATCCAGAATATATTGGTGCATTGACTCTAATGACGCCATCTGGCACTCAAATTCATCAAATGGTAATCAATAAAACTTTCATCCCAATGAAGCCGATGGAAATTCTAAATGAACTAAAGATTCTCATAACTCATCTTGAATTGACAAGTTGCGTATTCAGAACAAATCATGCATCGAATTATCTACCCATCCGTGGCACATTGAATCAGGATAAGAAAGAGCTACTAAGTATTCTTGAGTATACGATTACAAATCAAGATTATGATAGACTGCGACCTGGTTATTTACGAGGTCTCTAAAAGAAACAAAAAGGGATGTCAGACGCATTCGAGGCTGAACATCCCTGTATATAATTAGGTGAAACGCATCTCTATGCGCCGGACCAACCTAGACCCTGTGGATCAGAAAGAGCCCTTAATCGATCTATCTGAGAGTTCCTTCCGGAATATTTCGAATGTTTTTTAGAACCTCGATTTCTCCTATGATCATGCTCACTTGAGTGATTATGCCTACCCATTAACTCACCTCCTGGCATGATATAGAAGCGATAAAATATTGGTTTAAAATGCACTCAGAAAGTTGAGTAATATTCAATTCAGAACAAAGATAGGAATAAAAGTCAAAATAAAAGGCTCTTGAAAATTCTTCTTTCCCTTTCCTTTCCAGAACAATTGATACTAGATGTCCTGTGTTGAAATTTGACATTCTTCGCTTCATGAATAGGCTGCATCGCCTTCAATATCCAGTAATAAAATGAAATAAAGTTACGTGTTGCAAAATAAGGCATTATAATTCATTAATCGACCGATTAAGACTAGTACCACTCCTACACGGATGAAATGAAAAAAAGAATGAGAGGCTTGCAGTACTCAAGCCCTTTATTCTAGATTATTTCTTGCCGCTACCACGTTTTGAAATTACAACAATGATGACTAAAACGACTAAGACAACTCCTCCAATCAACAATAGCAGTGCTGGATCAACAGGAAAGCCATGCGATGTTTCCTCATAGTTACCTAATGAGAATACGTCATCTAACATATCAGTACCAGTAAGACTTCCATCTGAAACTGTAACTCGAATCAAATAGCTATTCCCATCGTCGTATAGAGTTGTATTCCAATCATATTCAGTATTTGTTAGATCTGTTGCAAGGGTAGTCCAATCCGTACAGTTGTTGGCACAATAATGCAAATCATAAATCGAATGAGTCAATTCGGTGACTACTTAAGCGGTTATTGCAATACAAATCAGTATTCAATATAAAATCGTATTCTAAGGGTGAATGTCAATTGTCTGACAAAATCTACGTTATTAGCTGTAGGCAGGACCTTGCGAGTCTTGGAATGGACAGAATGAGAACATCGGTAGAAGGCCTTCATGAAACAGAGATTGCATTTGACTGGTCAAAAGTAAGATTAGTACCAGTCGTTGCTGCAGATAAGGTAAACTTCGAAGCTGGAGAAACCAATCTTGTTCCGATAAAGCCAATAGTTGTTCCACCTTATGCCATTGTTCTTCAATCATTTTATGGTGCTAATGGTATGGGAGATCTTGCATGTATTGGGAGCAAAGAGATGAAATTATATTCGGAAAAGCGTGAAGCCAATATGTCGATGTTCCATTCGAGAATCAGAGCAGCAGTGCTAAGCGGTGATCTTCTTGGACAAGTTCTCATTATTCCAGGTAAGAAATCATAAACACCTATCAGGTATATGATTAATCATCCCTGAAGTAACACGCAGGGATGACATTAACTATTTTTACAAGGAAATTATCTTATCACACTTTTCCATGACCAAGTCAATAATTTCGGAGTAATCAACAAGATTGACATTAACTGCCAATCGATTTGAAATTCCTCGTTCTTCGACGTGTTTCTTCACAGCATGAACCTTCAGACCTAATTCTTTTAGTTCAAAGGATTCAGGACATCCATTGTCTGCCAAAAAGACACCATCTTGGAGGAGTAGAAGCTCAACATCAATGTCCTGGCTCTTCAAGCCCGTAACAATTTCTTTAACACTTGTACAATCATTTGATAACCAAATCAAGTATTTCATTCATTTTACCTCCTCAAAATGTTATGATAACTTCATTATTGACAAAGACTTTAGCAATTTCCTCTTCATTTAGAACTTCTACATCATCGAAAATTTCACTTGTATCGATATGTCGCATATCCAAAGATTTCTTGCTAACCAAGATGCGACCATCAAAACTTTCGAAAGTCGATTTGAACATTCGGATCGGTGCCATATCTTGATCTTTCATCAGACCATACACACCGTCGCCAATAAAGAGCATTTGTGATTCATGGTCCATTCCAAACAT
>JAEOUN010000091.1 GCA_016839245.1 Candidatus Thorarchaeota archaeon | reverse complement strand
TGTGAGATTGAAAGTACTTTGAAAATAAGTCTTGACGGCCATCGCTTTCTCATAGGCATTACTACCAACATCTCTGAACTGGTCAATACTAGTTTGAACACGATCCGTTAAAGGTTCAACA
This sequence comes from Candidatus Thorarchaeota archaeon, assembly GCA_016839245.1. Next base: position 14,326 of record JAEOUN010000091.1, on the reverse strand, counting down.
GAACTGAGATCAGTATAGAGTGGTAAGAATGCCGCACTTCCAGGTAGAGCTAAATTCTGAACATTTTCTAGATCTTGCTCGACGTAGGTAATATCAAAGCTGACAAGAACTTCTTCACCTGTAGTACCCTCAATGAAGGGAGTGAAGAGTAATGTTCCATAATCATCAGTTGTAAGGTCATAGTCCAAGAGTCGTGAGGGGTCATCAATTACCGGAGTGCCATCGACAATTGACCAAGTGTTAAAAGAGTCTTCGATAATTCGGATAGAGGGAAATAGAGAGGGCAGAGACGTAGCTCCAACTGTAGCGCCAACGGAGGCATTTAGGATAACTGTGTAGACAGTATTTGTTGCCTCAACATATGAGATGAGTTCATCTGAATTGAGTGGCCTTGTCTCTTCTATAGTCTTTGACCATCCAGCACCATCATAATAATCATACGAGTTGACTCGCCACAACTGACCAGGATCAGCAGGGGTCACCACAAACACGGTATCATTGAGATGTTCAAGAAGGTCATCAGGAAGTGACATATCAAGAGGAAAATCTGTGTAATTTAGATTTTTAAACCAGTTAGAATCACCACCTGCAAATCCGTTCTCATATGGCCAATAGGCAATCTCATCATATTCAAGGTGAGGGGGATAAGGTCTCACACGCTCAGATTGGATTAGGAAAAAACCGTAAAAACCCCAGACAATAGTTGCTACAATGAAGATTGAGCTAACTAATGCAGTAAGACCCATTCGTTTACGGGTTGTTCCTTCTGTGCTCAATTATTATAGCCTCTTTATCCCAACACAGAGTTGGCGGTGGATGTGATAGGTATGGCGTGCCATATCATCTTCACTCATTCGGCGTAAGCCATTAAAGGCTTTCTTGGTTGAGTATCCTATCATATATCGACAAGATTTCGAGTTCAAATAATGAGAAGAAGAGGATAAATGGTACAAGTCGAGTCATTGAGGTTGCTATAACATGTCCATAGAATCAAGACTACTTAAGAATCTACAGAAGGAACTCTCTCAAACAGGAAAAGGAGCACATACATTAGACCACAGCATTAGAGTTTATTCTCTTTGTATGACACTATCTGAAGGACTAAAGATAAACAAGAGAGTCCTTGAAGCCGCGGCTTTGTTACATGACATTGGTAGACCCAAAGAAGATGAAACAGGAATCTCACACTCAATCCTATCAGGAGAGATGGGCAGAGAAATACTTCAAGAGTTGGAATATAAAGAGATTGAGATTAATCAAGTCGTTGAATCAATACGAACGCATAGATTCAGTGAAGGATTAGAACCAACTTGCATTGAGGGGCAGATTTTAAACGATGCTGATAAGCTTGATGCAATAGGAGCAATTGGAATCTATAGGGCAATTGCTCAAGCAGTCACAAGAGGACGAGGGATTGATGGATTTCTAAAGCATGCTGATGAGAAGTTATTAAAGTTGCATGATTTAATGTATACTACAAAGGCTAAACAAATCGCACGAGAACGTCATGCATTTCTAGAATCTTTTGTAGCTAGGCTAAGAGATGAAAACAAGTAATGAGCACTATCCTTCCCTTTTTTGAAGATAAAGCTCCAAGTATGATTCTCGTATTGTCTTATTTGGATCAAGACCAAGGCTTGAAATAAGTGCGAAAATTCGCTTGCGAGCATTTGTTATATCATCGTCATTATGAGAGATAAGCTCGAATTCAACAAATAATCCAACTTCATTTACATTGTCAATACTTATGGAAATACCATCAACGTCATAGAAGACCCGATGCTTAGTAATAGTAGCCACATGAGTAAATCCAGTGTGGTGAAGGATAGATACAATTGAATCACCATCATTTACTATAGAAGTGTATTCCAATCTAGTCTTTGTCGTATTATCAACTTTTGGACCCTTATAGGTCAGCTCGACGTGTATATCTGATTCTGAGGGCACCGTATTCTCAGAATAAGTACGCCTCAACCGCACAGCTTCATCAGTAGTCGAGAATGATCGACATGGATGTTCAAAATACATGTCCGACTGAACCTCAGACCGTAATTTTTGTCCCTTTGCCTGTTGTATTTTGTTGACAATTAGATCCTGGTCATAGATAGGAATTTTGACTTCTACCTCATAGGTTTCTCTCAAGGGAATCCCTCAAAAGCAAATTGATTGAAGATGCAGTTAGATGTTTCCATCCAAACAATCGATAATCCAGATGACAAGTGTGAGCACAGGATACAGGCAGGTAGTAAAATGTCGAGATTTAGTAGTATTAAATGCGCAAAATGTGGAAAGGAATATGACATTAAGAATGTTCCACCAAATGATGGATGCGGCGGCAGAATTGATTTTGCATTGAACCTTGAAGAAATGAAAGAGATATTTACAAAACATGAGATACACCAGAGAGGGCCTGGACTTTGGAAGTACTTTGAATTGATGCCTTTGCTATCTCAAAAGAATGTAGTCACTTTGGGAGAGGGAAATACACCATTGATTACTAGCAAGAGATTAGCAGGCGAGTGGAATATGCCAAATCTCTTACTCAAAAATGAAATATTTAACCCATCTGGCTCATTTAAAGACCGACCTATCTGTGTTGGAGTTAGTAAGGCACTAGAAGACGGAGCTAGTACTGTATCTGCTGCATCCTCCGGAAATGCAGCAGCAGCTATGTCCAGTTATGCAGCGAGAGCAGGATTACAAGCAGTTGTTTTTGTTCCAGAGGATGCACCTGCAGGAAAATTGATACACCTTAGAACCTTAGGAGCAAAAGTCTTCAGAGTAAGCAAAGAAAAAGAAGGAGTTGATCCAACAACTACTCTACTTCACGCTGCTTGTACAGAATTTGGTTGGACTCCAACGCCTTCATTTGGACCGTTCAATTGCTTCCAGTTTGAAGGAACAAAATCGTTAGGTTATGAGATTGCTGAACAAATGAATTGGAATCCACCGGATTGGATATTATTTCCTACTGGAAGTGGTGGTCTTATGTCTGGTACGATGAAGGGATTATGGGAATTTCAACAGATGGGGCTCATCGATGAGCTACCACGACCAGTTGTTGTCCAACCAACTGGATGCGCTCCAATAGTTCGAGCATTCAAAGAGGGGCAAGATCCATTGGAGATTATACCTTGGGATTCTAACAAAACTGTCGCTGGTGGACTTGCTGATCCATTTCCATGGGATGGCGACGCCGCACTAAAATATCTTAGACTTGCTGAGGGAGATGTGATTGCAATTCCAGATGAAGCCATTGAGGATGCTCTTGTTGCGCTTGGTAAGTATGAAGGTATTTTCGCAGAACCGAGTGGAGTGGCTGCTCTCGCTGGACTAAAGCTACTCATACAACAGGGAGTCATCGATGCCAAGGACCGGATTGTTGTACCAATCACCGGCTCAGGATTCAAAGATCTGGCAACACCAGATAGATTGACACCAAAGGTTCACATAATTCCACCCAAGACAGCGGATTTGAAAAAAGCACTTGAAACGTATTAGGTGATTGTGATGGCAGAGGATATCAGATTCATGAGAGAAGCAATTGATGAAGCAAAGAAGGGACTTCATGAAGGAGGAATCCCGATAGGTTCAGTATTAGTAATTGGTCATAGGATTGTTGGAAGAGGTCATAATAGGCGAATTCAGAAAGGCAGTGCCATTTTGCATGCCGAGATGGATTGTCTAGAAGATGCAGGACGGCTTAGTGCAAAAGACTATCAAAAATCAACTCTCTATTCAACACTCTCTCCATGTGATATGTGTAGTGGTGCAGTCCTTCTCTATGGGATTCCAAGAGTCGTTGTTGGTGAAAATAAGAATTTCAAAGGACCCGAAGAGTACGTGAGAAGCAGAGGGATTGAAGTAATAGTCCTCGATGATACTGAATGCAGCAACATGATGGAAGATTTCATCAAGCTACATCCAAAACTATGGAATGAAGATATTGGCGAGTAATACAGTAATTGGAGATTGACCAAGATGTCAGGTAAGGAATTGCGGACAAAAGCAAAGACCATTGCCAAGGAGTATGGATATCTTCCATATATGATTGAAAGGTATCTTGCTCTTTGGGGGGAGAGAGAAACGATGCAATTCCTTGAAGCTTGTGAGAAACCAATATCTACGGCAATAAGAATCAATACACTACGAGCAGAAGAGAGCTTTATACTTGATAGACTGAAAAGCAAAGGAGTAAGAATCCAGAAAATACCATGGTTGGATTATGGATTTTATGCAGATTTTGAGGGACTCACATCGCCTGGTGCATTTTTGGAACATATGCTGGGATACTATTATGTCCAGGGTGTTCCCTCTATGACTACTGTCAAGATTCTCGACCCACAGCCCGGAGAAACTATATTCGATTTAGCTGCTGCACCTGGAGGAAAGACAACACATATTGCACAAAGAATGAAAAATGATGGGATGGTCATAGCAATTGAGCAAGATAGGAAGAGATTGGCTAGTCTCGAGAGCAACATTTTACGATGCAATGTAACAAATGCAGTTGTGATGAGAGGAGATGCAAAGAAAGTTGGTTCCCTTGATTTTCAGCCAGATAGAATTCTCCTCGATGCACCATGTTCTGGTGAAGGACTGCTTCCGATTGATCCAACAAGAAAGACTAGCAAAACTATCGCAGATGTTAGATACTGTGCAACAAGAGAGAATGAGATGCTAGATGCAGCAATTTCTGCGCTTGCCCCAGGAGGAACTATTGTCTATTCAACCTGTTCAATTGCACCTGAGGAAAACGAGTATGTTGTTGATGAGATTCTGCGAAGATATCCGGAGATATCAATTGTAGAGATTCCTTTGGATTTTGGTTCACCAGGATATCCGCAACCTTATGGGGTTAGTCTCAACGAGTCATTAAGACTTGCACGAAGATTCCTTCCACATCGCCATAATACTGAGGGATTCTTCATCTGTAAAATGGTCAAGGGGGATAGCGCATGAAGCCTGAACTCCTTGATCCAGTAGAGTGGGAGTCTATTGTGAAATCTATTGATAGTGAATTTGGTGAAGGCGCAACAAAGACACTTCTTGGTAACAGGACACCAATCGCACTTGTTGATGAGGAATTAAGGAATATCTATCTCATTCCAATGTCTTGGGTGAAGATGATACTCGATGAATCGCAAGAGGGGTATGAGTACCACCTAATAGGTAAACAACTCGGAATCATGTCCAAAGATAGATTTAGGTTAAGTCTGCAGGTCTTACCAGAGTTAGTCCAAATTACTACGAAAGTATTGATTGTTTCACAAAAAGCAGCGGAGGCGTTCACATATGGCCGTAGCGTCCTCAAAGAATCTGTTTTATGGATTGATTCAGATCTAAAAAAGGGTCAGAGAGTACTAGTCTTAAATGAAGACCATGAGTGCCTTGGAATTGCTGCATTATCAATAGATTCTGTGAAGTTCAATCGTCTTAGTGGTGATAAACTGGTAGGTAAGAATCTCGTTGACATTGGATGGTTCATTCGAAGACTTGGTTAGACAAACATATCTCCGGGTCTGTCTGATGACTCAATAGACTTACGCATTTTTTCAAGCCGTTCTATTTCGCGTGATTCTTCAAGAAGTTGCTCAACATTTGCTTCTACACCATAGACATCGTTGATTTTCTCTAACATGGTTGCAGCTGAGCGGGGATCAGGTCTCCCTCTTGTAGCATATGTCAATAGGCCAATGGCAGCTTGATCACGCATTTCTAACTCCGCAAGGCAAAGAGCTAGTGGACCAGCAACAAAAAGACCTTCCTCAAGTAGAGGGACCGACCATTTCTCAAGTTTTGATTCATATGCAGAGGTTGGCACACAACGCATCTCCTGATCATCTTCCTTAAAACTTGCATCCAATCCTCCAAGGAGTAAAGTTTCCTCGAACTTATTCTCTGCAATCCAAGAAGCAAGTTGATCTATGAATCCCCACTGCTCAGATTGATGCGGTTGAAACCTGGGAACTAGAAATATCATTTTTTTAGGAGCATAGGAATAGAGCTCGAAGGGAAGAACTAATTTTTCGTTCTCCATGGACACAAAGAGAGGGAGCATATCACTCTTAATGTATCCAACACGCTCAGCTTCTAAAGTTCTAGTCAAATGTGCTGTACTCAAAAAACCTACTTCACCAAGACCATGAAATCCACAAATGAAAGTTGATCCTGGTTTGACCGTGAATCCTTTTTTTAAGATGATTTGGAAATTTGAGTCCGTTGTAGCTACGAAAGCCATTACAATTCAGCCTCTACGATGGATGGAATAAGGCACATTCTTTCATGCCTTGATAGTCAAACATCAAACCTGCTGCTTTTGAGAGTTTGTATGTGTCTGTGTAAGATACACTTCTTACGAAAGTCAGAGTAAGAGCAATAAATATACAGAATTTTACATTTTTAGACAAATTTGACAGTATTTGGACCAAGTACGCACAAAACTAATAGCATCAAATACTAATTTGGCTACTCGATAATGCGCAAATGAACAACGGAGTGAGTTGATTTGAGCACTCTCAAGGAATTAGAGCTTCAACAGTTAGCACCAAGATTATTGGAGCTATTAAGAAGACAGGGTTATGCAAGCTTGACTAAATTCCAGAGAGATAGTGTTGAGAATGGTATTACAAGAGGCTCAAATCAGATTCTGGTTTCGCACGACTATGAAGAAGCCTATGTAGTTGCGGAGATTGCATTATTAAATCGTGTTGCGTCGGACTATAAAGCAAAGGCATTGGTACTCTGTCCAAATCCACATCAGGCAGAGAAGAGATTTCAGTCTTTAAGTCAGAAGTGCAAGAAACTTGGCATTGAAGCATCAGAGATTATAAGAAGACGAAAAGCAATCGAAGAAGGTGCTGGATCTGCCAGAGTCATTGTCTCTACTTATCGTTCATTTGATATTACTTCGAGAATCAATCCAAGTATTCTTGATGGGATAGTTTGTGTTCTTATTGACCGACTCGACCTAATTGGTCAACCGGAGCTAGGAGTCCGGCTTGAAACAGTCCTAGTATCAATCCTTAGTCATCCAGGAATACAATATATCGCTATTTGTCCGCCACTTGAAAATCTTGAGGAACTCAGCACGTGGCTAAATGCTTCACCAATTTTTGATCAAAAAGAGGATGTTAAACGAATCTTTAGTGTAAAGGCATTTGATGACATCAATGACTCATTAGCTGATTTGACAGAATTTGTTCATTATAGACATGGTCAAGTGATGATTCTCTGTGCAAATACATCTGCAAGTGAGGAACTTGCGGGACAGCTGGCAGGTATTGCAAAGGATTCGTCTACAACAATACTGGATTTACGCCTGAGTCCAGAACATAGAGATGACTTGAGAGAACTATCTAAAGATATCATGAAGAAGTATCCTCAATGTTTCCTCACTAGAAAATTAGGTCTCATGACATCAAGAGGTGTGGCATTTCTTCATGAGGGTGTAGCCTCTTCTCAACGAAGGATACTCTCGAATGCATGGGAATACGAACTCCTGCCAGTCGTTGTGATGCCTATCCGCTTTGCAATTGCGAGCGGACTACGAGCCACATTGGTATTTTTGATGGGTGTGTTTATGCAACAATTTGGAACTGAACTATCGCAAGAGGGTTCGGTAAGCATGCTCTCAGAGTGGCAAATGAGTGATGTCCTTGGATCTGCAGGAAGAGCAGGGTATGATAACGAAGCCTTTGGAATTGTAGTTGTTGATAAGGAGGAAGAACGACAACGTATTCTAACCAAATATTTCAGACAAGATGCTCAGGGGAATCTCATTCCACTCCTTGGTGACATAGATAGCTCGATGGATGAATCAGAAAACATCCAAGATTTGGTATTGATACAATTATGTAGAACACAGAGGGGAGATGACCCATTCTCTGTCATTAATCGTACGTTTTGGGGAAGTAGCAGTCGTGTTACAGACATAAGGAAGATTGGTACTGAAGTTCCCGACGAAGCATCCGTTGATGCAATACTCAAAATGAGGTCCACTCGGTCAACTTTTGATAGAGCACTCAAGATTCCTGATGAGAGCGTCAAACTTGTTTCAGTAAGACCAGACAAGATAGAAGGACTCGTTCATAGTGGAAGCAGAGAGATATGGCATTATATAACACTCAGGTCAAAAGAGGGTGTATCGTGTTCGTGTGAGTCTTGGAAATATCAGGGAATCCGACAACATAGACTCTGTAAACATCTCGTGAAGTTTTCCACATATGCGATGAATCAAGAAGAATCAAAACCCTACGCTGCAGGAGTCATTATACAGGCTCTTCGAGGATTAGAAGTCTTTGGCGAATTAGAATCAGATGGACTCATCAAGCGTCAAGGGACATCAATCGAGTGTACATCACTAGGAAGAACTGTAACATACTTGGGTGTGCCCGTAAAAGATGCAAAGAAAGTAATGAAAGCTCTAAGTGATAAAAAATCGGATCTAAAGGCAATATTGAGAGGCCTTGTTCAATCACATCTAGGCATATCTGAAAAGGTTGTAAAATATGTCATTGACAAATTGCCAGCGAAAGATATCAATGATATCATCTGTGAAGAATTCATGCCAGGTATCATTGAGAATTGCCTAGAGGAGATAGAGTACATCAACTCGATTCTACTCAAACTTTTAGAAGAAGACCATCCTTATAAAAAACAGAGCCATGAACTACAGGAGAATCTCCGTTTGTTATTCAAAGCTATGAAGTAACATTTTTACGGTAGCATCTTTGTTGCGGTTCAGATTATGGATTGATTTCAAAACCGGAAAATGGTGACTATTAATGAAATTATTTGAACATGAAGCAAAAGAAATTTTCCGATCGTTTAAGATGTCAACACCTTCAGGGGGTGTTGCAATGACTCCTGCAGAAGCCAAAATGAGAGCAGCAGAAGTTGGTAAACCTGTAGTTGTAAAAGCACAGGTACTTGCAGGAAAGCGAGGAAAAGCAGGAGGAGTAAAATTCGCAGATACTCCAGATGAAGCAGAGAAAATAGCTAAAGAGATACTGTCGATGAGAATCAATGACTTGCCGGTGAAGGCGGTCCTTGTTGAAGAAAAACTCGACATCGAACAGGAAATCTATGCAGGTATCACAGTTGATCGTAATGAGCGTAAGTATGTCATAATTGGAAGCGCGTCAGGAGGAATGTCAATAGAAGAATTGGCAATAGAGAGCCCAGAAAAGATCATCAAAATGTACGTGGATCCGTATCTTGGATTCCAGCCATATGAAGCACGAAACATGGCAATTTCGATGGGATTCAAAGGAAAGCAAATCAATCAACTAGCCAATTTCTTCCTAATTCTTTGGAAAATTGTCGATGCCTTTGATGTTGAACTTACTGAAATTAATCCACTAATCTTGACAAAAGATGGGAGATTTCTAGCTGCGGATGCACGCTTGAATATTGACGATAACTCCCTCTATAGACACATGGAGTTCATTCAGAAATTAAAAAGAGAACCTGTTGAGCAGAATGAGAGAGAGAGACTCGCAACGGAACATGATATGGCATATGTAGAATTAGATGGTAATATTGCGTGCATTTGTAATGGCGCGGGTCTGACCATGGCAACATTGGATGCGGTATCACTCCATGGAGGAAAAGCAAGCACCTTTCTTGATCTTGGCGGTGGAGCGGATGCTGAAAGAGTAGAGAAAGGAATCGAGATTGCACTGATGTATCCAAATGTCAAAGCAATTCTTGTGAACATAATGGGCGGAATCACAAGATGCGATGAAGTTGCAAAGGGAATCCTATCTGCACGTGAAGATGGTGATATTACTGTGCCACTTGTTATTCGCATGGTTGGAACGAATGAGGAAGAGGGTCAGAAATTACTGAACAGCGCAGGTATTCCATTTCTTAAAACCATGGAAGATGCAGCCTCAAAAGTAGTTGAATTGGTGAAGGAGGTATCATAGATGGCAGTACTTGTTGATAAGGACACGAGAGTAGTAGTACAGGGTATTACAGGTGGACAAGGTACATTCCACACTGGTGCAATGCTTGCATATGGAACAAAGATTGTTGCTGGAACTTCACCGGGAAAAGGAGGACAGGAGGTAAATGGAGTTCCTGTCTATGATAGTCTGAGAGAAGCCGTAGAAGAACAAGATGCAACAGCGTCTATCATCTTCATACCAGCTCCATTCGCAGGTGATGCCGCTCTTGAAGCAATAGCAGCCAATCTCAATCCAGTTGTGGTAATTACAGAACACGTACCAGTGAAAGATGAGATGCGTTTCATTCATGAAGCTAAAAGAAAAGAGATTACTGTCATAGGACCAAACACTCCTGGAATCATCACACCAGGTGCAAGGCAGAAAGTTGGAATCATGCCAGGACATGTCTTTGCAGATGGAAAAGTAGGACTCATGTCACGAAGTGGTACACTTACTTATGAAATTGCAGCAGGGATGACAAATGCAGGGATTGGTATCTCTACAGCCATTGGTCTTGGTGGGGATCCTTGTGTAGGACTGACAACAATTGAGGCGGTGAAGCTATTTCAACAAGACAGAGATACTAAGGCGCTTGTATTGGTAGGTGAGATCGGTGGTGATGCAGAAGAACGAGCTGCAGCGTATATCAATGAAAACTACGATTTGCCCGTTGTTGGATTCATTGCAGGAAGAACTGCCCCTCCAGGAAAGAGGATGGGGCATGCAGGAGCTATCATCAGTGGAAGCTCAGGTACTGCAGCAGCTAAGATCGAAGCAATGACTAAGGCGGGTATTGCTGTCGCTGAGAAACCTAGTGATGTGGCCAGACTTTTGATGGAACATCTGTAGAAGCAGAGAAACTAGTCTTTACATCATAGACTTTGCTTTTTCCTGTAAATCGGTGCTGGAGCGCAAGCTTTTAAAACGGAATACCAGTGGAAAGCCCGAGTGGGCGTATCAGAGAACGCACTGGTCGCCATAAATAAGAAGAGGTCAAAAGGATGCCAGTAGCTGACATCGAGAAACGAAGGCTTGCACAGCACTATATGCTGTATAAATCAATATGCCGTAATTGTGGAGCAACCAATCCACTTAAAGCAAAGAAGTGCAGAAAATGCAAGGGTAAAGACCTCAGACCAAAGAGGCGCTCAAAGAAGTAGTCCTCTGATAATGATGGCCGACACTAAGGGCCGGTGGTCTAGTCGGCTATGACGTCGCCTTCACATATAGATACCAATTGTTGGTTTCTATTGAAACCGGCGAAGGTCGGGAGAAGTCATGACACCTGTCTTGACTCCCGAATTCAAGTCTCCCCCGGCCCACCACAAAAACAGCATGATGGGGTATTTCAATGCCAAAACAAATCACTGATGTAAACAAATTCCTCGAGATGTCTGAGGATGCAGAGGAGTGCAGAGTCAAAAGAGGACCAGACCATGTCAAACTCAAGCTCCGCACAGCTAGTTATCTATATACTATCATCCTTGAGCCCCAGAAAGCCGAAGAGGTCTTACAACAAATAAAATGTCAAATTGTTGAAGCTAGAACCAAAGAAGAGTAGATCTAAATTTCAACAGTTTCATCTAGTTCAGCAACATGAGTTTTACGCCCTTTCTTCTCAAGTTTTTCAGCAAGAGCCTCACAGGCCTCAGGTTCACCATGCACCATGTAGAATTCTGGTGCATCAGGTATCTTTAGTAGCATATCCAACATACCTCGTGAGTCTGAATGAGAGGATAGATGATGCTGTCGAATATCAGCTTTCACTTTGAATTCTCTCCCGCCTACAGTTACTTTTCCAGTAGCAAGTAATTCAGCACCGGGTGTTCCAGGAATTTGAAAGCTTACAAAGACGATTGAGTTCTTTGGATTATCATGCAGCATTTTAAAATACATGTGAGATGCTCCACCTTTGAGCATTCCAGCTGGTGAGATTATTATTCCACCTTTCTTGACAGCATTGGTTCTATCCCTGTTGTCGTTAATAATGATAGTTCGACTTACAGCTTGTTGGAATGCTTTTGGACTCTGCAAATATTCAGGATGTCGCACAAGGATGTCATTGACATTTCTAGCGAGACCATCAAGATAGATTGGATATTTTCGTGGAATGTCACTCTTCTCCAAAATGCACATAATCTCTTGACTTCTTCCAACAGCAAATGCAGGAATCAAAACAGTTCCACCCCGCTCCATTGTTTCTAGAACAGTATCAACAAGTTCTTGCTCAGTCCGATCTCGAGGAGGATTGATTCTCCGTGCGTACGTACTCTCAGTGATTACAACATCATGTTTTGGTAGATTCTTTCTTGCGCCGGGATTAAGGTGAGACTCTGTGGCATTAAAATCACCAGTGAAAAGAATCCTCTTTCCATTCACACGTATTGAAACCATAGCACTACCAGGAATATGTCCAGCATTGAATAGAGTCATTTCAAATGGCCGACCAAGAGGAATCGTTTCTTCATATGCTGTAGCTTGGCACTGTCTTCTTACAAGCGTAATATCTTTTAGATCATAAGGAAGTCGCCCATGAGATACCTTATACAGGTCTCTGAGAAGAAGAATGCTGAGATCTCGTGTTGCGGGTGTACAAAATAATGAGGCTTCACTATTCTTGAGTACTGCTGGGATACCTCCAGAGTGGTCAAGGTGAGCATGAGTGATGGCGATTCCCTGAAGATTATCTGTGGAAACCATTTTAGGAAACATAGGAGGTTCAGTAAATTTTACACCGTAATCAACAAGAACGCTTTCTTCTTGTTCCTCTAGAAGAAAACCTGATTTACCAACCTCTTTGCAAGAGCCGAGAAAAGTAAGTTGCGCCATGAATCTCAACTTCCAATTGTTAGCCTCAGTTTTAATAAGAAAAGCTTTTCCTAACAGCAGTATTAACATGAGGCATCTTACTTCACAAATTTGTCCAGATATGGAATCGGAAGTAAAAACGAAATCTATATCAACCAAGTGCATTATTGTGATATAAAAGGCTACATCAGTAGGCGGAGAGACATTGGGTGACGGAGGATAACACTGGAAAAAAATCTAGCAGTAAAGACGCAGAGGGAAAGAGGCTGCAAGATGATGATGGCTTGGATTGTATCTTAGTTGGTAATAAGAATGTCATGTCCTATGTTCTCGCATGTGTAACTTTGTTCAATAAAGGTGCAGAAGAAGTCGTCATTAAGGCAAGAGGTCGGCTCATTAGTCGGGCTGTTGATGTTGCTGAGATAACGAGGCATCGGTTCTTAGACCAACTTGTTGTTAAGCATATTGAGATTGGAACTACAACGGTTCAGACGGATAAGGGAAGTGATCTCAATGTGTCAACAATAGATATCACTCTGGCTAAATGAATAGACACTGATATATACTCGCCCGAAGTCCAGTCATACTGAGCCTTCGATAATGGCGAGGATTTACAAATGCGTTTACCTGTCTGTAATTTCGATATAGAGTCTGATATGTTATGCACTAATTGCCAAGCAAGACTTGATAGAGGAGAGATTACTCCTTTTGACATTGAATTTAGCAAGTGGTTACTAGGAAAAGAAAAACAGCATCCAAACTTGGAGGATTTTCATCTTTTAAGAGCGTCAAAAGTAGCTAATCGTCTTATTCTGGTTGTAAAAAGAAATACTGGAAACTTGCTATTGGTAGATGAATTGCTTGTACAAGAGATTGAGGAGCAATTTGGTGAGTTAACTATCATTGAAGGACCAGCCAAGTTACGAAAAATTGTTCGAGAATTTATCCAACCTGCCATCGAGGTTGGAGTAAACAACTTGTATTCAGCAGACGGTACAAAAGAAAGCATAATCATGCTTCGCGAGGAAGATAGAGAACGTATCAAATTCACTACAGATGAACTTAGAGCTATTGTATCAGCTGTAATGGGAGAATCAGTCTTATTCGAATATCAAGATGAGAGAAAGAAACATGGTCAAGATAAAGAGTTGGACGAATTTGATTTACGAATGAGGAACCTTGGTAAAGGACCATCTCGAGGATGAAATAACACTAGATTCTCTGTAGTGGGTGGTTTTTCATAAATTCACGCATCACTACTGTAGCGTAGGAACCCTTCCGTAATTTGAATCGCAACATTAGACCATCTGGATCGATTGAGGCTGTTAAATCTGGGACTTGGATTGCTGTCAGATGAAGACCCCCTGGCGAATCCAGTGCCTTTACTTTGGAATTCCGAAATTCACGAAGTGAAATTCCTTCTTTGGTGAGAATAGCTTTCAACATATCGGATTGTTTTGAAGGAGGTATACGAGTTGCATAGCCTGGTACAGGAAGAGCAAGTCCAAAATCCTGAGCTTCAACTTGTGCTAGTCGCGTATCCAGAGAAGATTCAGTGACATATA
>JAEOUN010000090.1 GCA_016839245.1 Candidatus Thorarchaeota archaeon | reverse complement strand
TACAACAATTTCAACCCTACTTCTAGTCTGATTCTAACATTTTCAAATCTTCTTCAAAAGTTGAACCGTCATCTATTTCAACCCTACTTCTAGTCTGATTCTAACTAAGAATTTCATTTTTCTGAAGTGAGCATGAAAGAGATTTCAACCCTACTTCTAGTCTGATTCTAACCCAATTGACTATATCTCGCGAGTCTTTGCAATCATCAATTTCAACCCTACTTCTAGTCTGATTCTAACGCTTCTTCAATATTTGTGTGAGTTTTGCTGGTGACTTATTTCAACCCTACTTCTAGTCTGATTCTAACAATATTGAAGAAGCTAAAGACGACACTCTTTAAATTATTTCAACCCTACTTCTAGTCTGATTCTAACTTGTCAACTTCATCTTTGTAGAAGAAATGTCTGCATTTATTTCAACCCTACTTCTAGTCTGATTCTAACATTCTCAGGAATATACAGTGAAACTGTGTCTCTAGTATTTCAACCCTACTTCTAGTCTGATTCTAACTCGAGGAGTTCGTATCGGGTTTGCCTGAAGAAATAGATTTCAACCCTACTTCTAGTCTGATTCTAACCGATGGTATTTTTACTTCTTTTAGCGAGATAAGACTTATGGTGTTCGCTTTTCGAGGGGCTTTCTGCGAACCATCGGTTGTGTAATAGAATCTCTATTTTTCCAGAATTAAAGCAATTTATGGCATTTTGAGTCAAAGAATTCACTCTAATAATAGGAAATACATCGTATCTATAGTATGAATTCCCGCTCTGGTGGTTCAACGCCAATGATGCTTCGTTTAAAAGAGCGTTCAGATTTGAATCTGTAAATGACGATTGAATCGTGGTCTGTCTTAATGACCTGCTTTATTTCGCCAAGCAATTGTTTAAGTGAAGTTTCCTCAATCGCGCCTTCGAAAACAGAGTTTTGAATCCAGAAGAGATATCGTCGAAGGATTGTTCTAACCTTTGTGATTCTTTCGACTTCGATATCATAGACGATGATGACATACAAAGTCAGTATCCCCTGCTGGCAATATATGGATTGAATTTTCTATTCTCAATGATGTGCTTCATCAATTTGTAACATTCTAGTCTGAATATATACTCAACAGACACATTTCTCTTAAGACGTGGATATTTCAATGTCTGACGAAGGCTCTCATCAAAGGCTGAGAGAAATATCTGTTTGCCTTCCTCTGTGAGTGTACAATACTTGACTCGCTGGTCAAAATGCTCAATACGTAATATTCTCAGGTTTAGGAGGCGTAGGATGAGAGTCCCCACGATAGTTGGTTTAAAAATCTCTGCTAGGTCTAGGGAAAGCGAAAATCTGCGTTCAGATGGTTCGTGGAGAAATGATATTGCTGGATCCAATTGAGTGTGATAAATCTGTGTGAGGATAGATGAGTAGAGCAAGCTATTTCCAAAGCTGAATAACGCGTTAATTGGGTTGTTAGGTGGTTGTTTCTCACGTGTTCCCATGGAAAAGTCAGTAATAGCAGAGTCAATTGAGGAATAGTAGTGAATCCAAGCTCTGCCTTCGATACTCATTAGATCATTGATGCTTGTTGAGAATCTCACCTGATTAGAAGCATCTGATATTATCTGACAATGCTGAGCAATGTGTTCATTTTTTGCAGAATGATGTCTTAGCACATATAGCATATTTTTAGTGCAAGCTTCGACAATTGCCCGAGCTATTTCCAATCGTGCCATAGTGTCAAGATTTGCTTTTGCTTGATTGATAAGCGCGAAACCTGAAACGAGTCTTCGGCGAGGATAAAACGTTCCTTCATAGTTTCCATAGAATCCAAAGTAATGAAGGGGAATTCCTCGCTTTGCAAAAAATGAAATAACTCCCGAAGTGATAGAAATCCTGCCAACTGCAACTACTGCTTTTACTTGATCAACAGGTACTATTTTTTTCCCCTTTGCAGTGAAATAATAAATCGTCGATCCTTTTCGATGAAGTCGACCATTGATATTAAGGTAAAGGGTTCGTTTCATAATCTCACATTCTGCAGTAATCTTTGTATGCACACTTTGAACATGGAACTCTTGCAGGTATTTTGGGTAAAGTGTCAGAGGTGATAATGGAGTAGATTTTTTCTAACATCTCTTCGACACTGATCTTGGATACTTCATCCAACTCAACAGTTATTCGACGTTTCTCTGATCGATAATGTATCTCTCCTCTGCAGGCAACACCCAAACGCTCCATAATGTAGAGATAAAAGAGAGTCTGAGCTCGTGCAGCATGAGATTGGCTCTTGGTCTTCTTTATCTCATGAATAATCAGAACTTCACCTGATGTTGTAAAGTCTATATTTATTCGGCCAAAAATGGAATGTTCATGTTCTTGTCGAGAGAATGACTGCTCATGAATGAGTTTCCCTAGTTTAACAAGTGGTGAGTCTTGTTCGCGTCCTAGTCCCCTCGAGAATAACCATAATTTTCTAGGGCATACATAATAATAATTGACCATAGTTCCATTAATGGATTCTAAGATAGAGAGAATCTTTCTATCCTCTGACTGTTGGTCTTGATTATAAAATGAAGCCACTTGCTGGCGCTCCTTCTGTTTTAAAATCTAGTGGCTTTAGCCCTATCTTAGGATCGTATGGTATATCACAAATAGGTAGAGGATCAAAGCGTTTGATGAGATTTTCCGCACATAGTCTGGCAAACAAATACTTTGGAATACTCACAATATAGTTTGGAATCTCAACCCACCGTTTACTTTCCACTGCATTCTGTACTTCATCTTCATAATAAGCTGGAACTATCTCGATTGAATCGAAGAGTTCAGAGAATTGGTCCTTCGAACCAGCTTCAAATGGTTTTAGACACTCGAATGAATCACGAATGTTTCTGAGGGCAAAATCGAATTCTTCCTGTTCAGACTCTGAGTATCCTTTCTCATAAACCTCTTCAACCATCTGACGTGCAAGCCCCTCTGTGAGTTCTAACTCGGCTTTCTTGCAATGCGATTCCATCACCTCTAGTGTTTTCTGGACTCGTTCATAGTTCGAATATACCCACTTGTCACCTTTTCCTCCCTCTTTAAGCACATAGACTGGTGCCCCTTCCTTAATCTTGCCTCTTCTATTCACGCGCCCAAATCGTTGAAGAAGTGCATCAATTGGGGCTGGTTCTGTGTACATCTGGTCGAAGTCTATATCCAAGGAAACTTCGATTGCTTGGGTTGCAACAGCTACTTCAATATTCTCTGATGTGATGTGTGTCTCTCGTGCGATTCTATCTTGGAGTGCAAAACGACTGTGTAGAAGTCCAATATTCCTATCCTTGAGTTGTTTTGAAATGATTTCAAAGGTTTCCACAGCTTGTTTGACAGTGTTACACACAATCAATGTCTTTGTGTTTCTACTACTCGAAATAATATGATCAAGATGTGAGTCCAACGCACCATCATATAGATGCAAACGATGTCGAAATACTGAATCATTTGCATTGTCAATTAGAATATTCGACTCAGGAATGGAGAGATGCGAGCTGAAGATCTTCCGAAGGAATCGCGGCATCGTTGCTGACATGAGTAGGACATTGCCATGATATTTCTGTACTATTTCCAATAAGTGCAGAATAAGTGCAGTTGTATGTGGTTCATACGAATGAATCTCATCAACAATCATGCAGGCACCAGTCAACTCTACGATACCCCTCTCATACCCCTTAACTCCAAATATCGCCTTTAGTGGTTGAAATGGTGTTGTAACCTTAATTGGAGAATAAACAGTTCGTGCAAGATTAGCAAGAGCCTTTGGATCAGGAATCGTTTCTACATACTTTTCATCAGAGTAGAACGAATTAAGATAGAATGCCGAACGATGATGTAACATCGATACAAGATCGTAATTTTCAGCAAGTCCCAGTGAGAAACGGTTTCTTAGTCGTTTATACATAAAATTAATACTAGCAACTGTTGGTAAGAGATAGAGAAGACGAGAGTGTTCAACACTATTTTCCTTTGCCCAGAGTAAAGATGCCTCAGTCTTTCCACTACCTGTAGGAGCAACAAGGATTGCAGAACCTTTTACTAAGGACATTCGTAACTGCATATCCCATGGTGTGAAGTCTTTGAAAGGTTCTATCCAGTCTGCCATTCGAATAGCATTTATTCCTGCAGAAGCAAGGTGGTCACATGCTGTCACGAGCCCTTTTATCATCATCCCCTTGAATTGAAAGTCATTATCATCAAGTTCTCCAGTTCTCATTGGAACGACATATCGACTAAAGGGCTCATTATCAAGAAGAGATTGAAATAATACATTAGGATCTCGTTTCAGAGTGTCTAAAATTTTCGCTGCCTTAGGATATTTATCCCTAAGCAATTCTACCAAGTTTTCAATGATGTTGATAAGCTCTGGTAGATTTGATTGGATTTCCCTTACTCGATCTTGGAAGTTCTCAAATCCTGGATTATCTCTTGGTAAGGTGCCATAGTTTAACCACAGATGGTCTTGGTCTTTGTGATGGAATAGAATGCCCATTGCAGTATCCTGCTCTAATTGATGTGGCATTGATCTGAACTCTAGAGTGGCTAAGAACGCAGCTGAAAGAATCTCATGCCTATAACGCCATCTTGGTCTAGTCCTTGGGCTTTCGATATAATCTTGGAATCCATTAGCAGCCTTTCCAACATCATGTAATGCAAGTGCTAATGCAATAGTTTCGTAGAAATTCTCATATGTAACATTTTCATGCAATTTCTTAAAGTCATTAAGACTATCAAGAACTCTAAGTGTGTTCGTAGTGTGCTCCAGCAGAGTTTCTTCTGGTTTAGCTAGAAGAGGCATCTATATCACCTAGGCCTAAGGACTCTGCTGTGAAGAGTTGCATTACTATTCCTATCTCAGGGTCTCGTACTCCCTCCCCAACTCCTGTGTATTCCTCAGTAACTATCATAAATGGTCGTGTACCAACTGCATGTCGTGGAATTGTATCTGAGAAATATACTGGTAGTGCATACATAGTTGCTAAGTTGTATCCCCTTGGTGGATCTGTGTAAAGACCATGACCGAATCGAGCCTCTTCTTTCTTGTTGGCTAATTCTAAGTCTATCATATCAACTGCTTCTACACAAGCAAGGTCCGTCGAACGACCTAGTAATAGCTGGAAATGTGGTGATTTAAATGCTCTCTCCAAGTCTGAGTTTGCATAGAGTACAAGTTCTGGAAAGAGTAGCTGTTCTCGCTGAATGACATTCCATTTTCCCCCTGATCCTGGTGCCACTTCCAGAATTCTTTCCAAGTCGATTCCTCTTCCTTTGCTACTAAAAGTGTATGCCAAGAAAGTATCATGAGGTGTAATGACTTTTCCAGCAGCTGCTGAGATGAGACCAAACACTGTTGATAGTGGAGGAATGAGAAGTGTCGGCTGAATGCCAATCATGAATCCCCCGTAACGGAAGGATGCAGTCCATGCTGATATTCTTACACGAACCGCCTTCAATCTAACATCCCTCATTTAACAAGTCCAGGAATCTCATTGCAGAATTCTTGTGTCACTGAAGCTATCGATCCCAAGACTACCTTACCTTTGAATTCTTCTGCAAATTCCTTTATGGCATCTGCCTGTTCATCTAAGAACCCTTCCTGCCTTCCGATGTATAGTTTTGTCAAGAGATCTTTCTCATAGTCTTGTAGTATTTGCTTTAGTGCTTCGATATTTATTGCGGCAAACCCATTTTCTGTTTTTGCAAGATGCGCAAATAGATGACTTCCTGTTGTAAAAGTACCCAAGATGAGAAGGCTTGGCGCAACTCGTTCAAGATGGCGAGCCTGCATAGCGCCACCCGTTAGATGTGGAAGTACTGAGATTACGTCAACAATTCTCTGAACACGAGTTTCCTTGTCAAGAACAAAATTACTATTGATTTGTTTGCATTTGTCTTTGAAATCGCTAGGGATTTCAAAGTCTGGTGGAAGGTTTTGACTGCCTGCTGAGGCAATAGTCTTGAACACACCTGCCGAATCAACATCTAGTGAGAACATTCCTTTCAATATCGTTGAATAAAATTCGTGTTCATATGGCACTGGGTCTCCTTCAAGTCTAGAGAATGTGCCAAAGTCTTCCGTTGGACGTTGTGAGCCCACTGCAATGAGTGGAGTATTCTTTAGGGTTGAAGCTCTTGTCAAAGTGACTGATTTGACCTTCTTACCTGCTTTGTCTTTAAGGGACTTTGGAGCTCGCATATATCCAAATATGTCATCATCTGGATATGTCAAGGGATTAGCTTCAGTGTAGGCTATCTTGGTTTCACGATTGATGGGTGATAGCTTCCAATCCTTGCGTTCTCCCAATAAGTTTCTCCACCAATATCGCCAAGACTGTCCAGATACATACGGAAATGGTTGACGACCACGCCAAAATACCTTTGTTCTAACGATGTTATCCGTCCGTTCAGATGGTTGGACTCCTGCATTATTCAGTGCAGCCGCCCAAGTATCTATCAACACAAAACCTTGTATGGTTGTTACCATTTTTCATCCTCCTATTCTTCTTTTTCTTCTTCTTCTGCTGGTTGACCTGACAGCCAACTAGCACCAGTTTCATAAATTCTAAAAAGCAGTAGATCCCGTACTTCCATCCATCCATCACTTCCCTCAGGTGCTAAATCTGTTACATATTGTTCCAGAGTTAGAAGAGGTGTACCTGAAGTACTTGTCATCTCCTGCTGTAGCTTCAGAAGCACTGATCTAAATGCATGATAGTTCCGTGCCTGATGCAGTTCCTGAATTCGTCTTGCAGAACCTTTCTTTTGGCAGAAACCCAATATTCGATCAGCTACTTCTTTTAAAGTATTAACACGTTTCTTGTCCATTTTTCTCAACCTCATTAGGTATAGCTCAATTAATTTCCATGTTCCAATAATTTGGAAATCTTCAACAAAGAAATACTGAATGATAGTTTTACCTTCGTTGAGCGCTTGGTATATTCTGTTTGGAGAGGTCAAACGAATTGTGTCATCATCAGCACCTTTCTTCCTAGAAACATACCCTCTCCTAACAACACGTTTCCAATCATCAATCATATCGCTTTTCCTGATAGCAATGAGAAAGTCTATGACTTGACTTGGTACATCATAGAAGTCCATGTGTGGACTTTGTCCATAGTTTGTGAAGTGGTAGAATCTTACAGGTGCAACAAGTGTACCTGCTGGCATCGCCATGACCTCTTTTTCCTGAATAATCTCTTGAATAGCATCATAGACAGCATTCAGACCAGCTATCATACTATATCCTTTTTTGGCAATGCTGGAATCTTTCTTACTTGCACTCTTTTTCACTAGTTTGATATTTCGTGCAGCGTATGCTCTCTGGATTGTCCAATTATGTGTATGAATCATAAGTGGAATGCCCACTTTCTCGACTGATAGAAGCATGAACTGAATTGCAAGTAGGCAATTAGCACAGAATTGCTCACCTGGAACTCCTGAAGGAAAGAAGTTGACAAAAACAGCTGATCCTAGAAGAGGGACGCTAGTTTTATGCACTCGAATTCCATTACGTCGTCCACAAGCAACACAATTACCATGGCCTGAAATTGGCTCAAGGTGTTCCAAATATTCGTGTAGAGTATTTGAATAGCGCTTAGTTCCATTTTTGATAGATGGATTCACAAGCTCTGCATTTGGGAAAAACATACCGTGGATTATCTTTTTCCAATCTTTGTGAGAATAAATCTTTATGATATAATCTACTTGCGATTTAGTATCTTCAATTGTGATATCTTCAGGATTTGGTTTCTTTGATAGGACTGAAAGAGCAGCAATCCCCGCATCGACAAATGGATTCCCTGTGCATGAGAACAATGCACCATCAATATTGGTCTGCTTCGTAACAGTCATTGTTTCAACTCCCCATTAGTCAAGCTCCTGCCTGCTGAAGCATTCCGAATCCCATTGAATTCTTTTCACCCAATCCACAGTCATAAGCAAACTTGATCAATTCTGGATCACCGTGTAGTTCGATAATCATTAGATGCGCTCTATGGAAGGTATCAAGAATTTGGATTCTCTGTTGTTTACTATGTGTGATATTTATCTCCTTTATAGTGCCTTCAGGTTGGTGTCCGTGAAATGATTCGTATTTTCTGTAGAGATTCTCTATCAGCTTCTGCTTGAAGGCATCGTCTTCTGGACTCAAGTCCCATGTCTTGGTGCTTTCGTTTTCGTCAATTACTGTTCTCACAATAATTGGAGATATTGTTCTAAAACTCTCAGTGTCCCGTGCGTAAAATGGACTAGTACTTGCGATTCCAGCTATTGCGAAACCAAGTCCGCCAATTTTCACTGCCTGAGTTGTAGCGAAGGCACCAACAAGAGACCGTACTAATCTCGCATCAGGACTACTAAACCAAAGATAGGCATCGTTACAAAGAATTGCAATACCATCTTTGAGTGCTTTTCTTCTTGGGATTTCAAGTCGTGAAAATGTGAAATACTTGTAGTCCTTGGAATCGTGCAATCTCCTAAATTTCTCATCTGCTTCGATGAGTGTGCTATAGAGCATGGCACTCATGGAATGTTGATAGTCATATCGAAGAATTGGTATCTCAGTAGCGCTCTTCCAAGGCACAAGTGTTACTCTAAATCTCAAGACTATTAGCCACTTCCACACGATTTCTAATGAATTGTTATTCGTACTGCATTATTTAAAACATAGGAATTCTAATTTGAAACTCAAAACACTGTAATATCTGGTTATTTTTGTGGAAGCCTTCTAGACCAGTCAAGAGTCCATTTCTCTGCGGTTTCTCATTGTGCGTGTATTGAAAAATGATGTATCTTCAATATTTTTAGTGATTAGTATTAAAACAGCAAGTCGGGAATCAACCACGTTCTAAGATATTCTTGGGAGTCAATGAACTTTTCCCTGTTATTGCAACCTATCTCTGACATGAATAAGATGATTCTAATGGAGTCTACCATATCCAACAGAAACCTTTGCTCCAATTCCAACTTTGGACACCATTTGCTTTAGCTCTTTTGTGATAATCTCCAAATCATTTTGATTTTGGTTTCTTGATAAAAATCTAAAGATGAATTTTGTATTCTTTCCTACTGTTAGAAAATGGATTGGATTTGGATCAGTATATTCAGCAGGATCTTTATGCATTGGATCATTATAGTAATCAGCGAAATGGACGTTTATAATATCAACTTCAAGATTCGGTCTATCGCTTGGCAAAGCATCAAAGATGGTAATTTGCCCAGCTCCATTTTTCCCAAGTAATCTATCAATTTCATCTTCGTTCATTGGAGGATTTCGATATGTTGTAAACCATGCTCGTAGTGCACCTTTAATTGAGGATGCTGGAATCATTGGAACACCCAAGTTTCTATCCCATATGAAACCTGTTTCAAGGGGGTGTGTTCCACCTAGTCCAATGACAAGACGCCATTCCACTTCAAGAGAAATTGATGTACCATGTTTTACTTCAACTAATGAATTCAGCCGCGAATGAGTTTCGCTCAGTGATTTTTGAATGACTCTGTTCTCTCTCATCACTTCGCATATCTCGTTGAAAAATTCGGATTTATCGTCAGTCAGTTTTATTCCAGAAGTCTTGACAGGAATCCAAATATTAACATACTTTTCAAAAGCGAGCCCGACATTACAGATTTTTTCTCTATACGAATCTGCAAGTGCTTTTGAAAAAGATTCTTTATCGTAGGTAAGGATCAGTCTATTCACCATCCTCATCAGAAACAATGTATGCATCAGTAATTCTGTTCAACCATGCCATTACACGTAAACTCTCTTCTTGAGCTTGAATATAGAGAGTATGTTTACTCTTAGTTATACTACTAAGGAGATCATTCTTTAATGGATATATTCCAATTTCCTCAATAAGCCATGTTGAAATATTATTGTAAAGGATCTGAAAAGAACTGTTTTCATTACCTTTAGCTCGTAAGAAACCCAAAGCTTGGCATAATCCATTTTGAAGAATCATCGCTGGCATTCGTTTTACAATTCGTCTGTACTCTGATTGCTTTGAACTGTCCCCAGATAAGACACTACCAACACAGTCGAGAGCAAAACCAGCTGCATGTTGGTCAAGATTAACATAATTCGTTTTTTCCATCTGTGCCGCGCTCCTATGATTTGCTGAGACTCTTAATCTCTTGCGATGTCTTTAGTGTTAGCGCACACCAACCTTGCCCTAGAGTTTCATGTCCTCCAACTTGGACATACGGTTCTGAAAAAGTGCTGATGAATTTTTCTAGAATTTGTTTGGAGTTAAGTTCTTCATTTCCTCGTGATGATTCTGCCATGACTAATGAATAGAATATAGTATCCCGAGGAACAAGTTCTACCCACCAAAGATTTTGACTCTTCTTATGTTCGTCTAATACATTACGTGCCATGACCTCAGTACCATGGCTTGCAAGATATCTGAAATCCTCATCACACAATACGCATAGGTTTTTGAGAAATCTCTCTCTTGTCGAAACATCTCTGCCATCCGTAAGAAATAGGTTAGATGCAGTGCTAGCTATTGCTGATACCACATCGTCTTGAAGCTTTGTGAAAAGCAAGTCTTCAATAATGAGTCTATCCGTGTCTGTATTGCTATGAGAAACAAGCGCTGTCCCTTGTGGAATTTTCGGGATCTCAAGAGATGGCAATTCAACACCAATTAGTCGAAGGTCTCTCCACAAGCGTTCTATAATTAATGGGCATGTTATCCACACAAATACATTAGTCATTGAACGTACAGGAAAAGCTAGCAGCCTTGCATCACTCAAAGAGATAGCACCTGCAAATCCTTCATCGCCTTCTGCACCTTTCCCAAAGAAGATTTCACTGCTTGGATTTTCTTCTCCAAATGTATCTCTCAAACAACCCTTAAGGCTGGATGAGGGGATAAATGGTAAGTCTGTATGTTTCTCACGTTGTACAGGTAAATCCACTATTCCGACACTACTTCCAGTACCTGGATGAAGTGATGTTTCAGTATATAATCCAATAATAGCATTTGTTCTACTCATAATTCCACACTCCTAAAACAACATGACCCAGACCTAGATTTGTCTGCAGTCCAATTGTATTATCATGAATTTTCGATACAAACTCATCTGTGTCATTGGGATCAATCTCAAGATAGTAGACACTACCAGCTGGAACTAACGCTCTCATAGGTCGTGACTTTGATTGAGACGTATCCCACCCTCCAATCAAGACCTGCCGCCCCACACAGGCGCTTATAATCTTGGTTCCTACACCAGATATTTCACCAATCCAATAATCTAGGTTTCCATCTGATTCCTGTTTGAATCCCTGTGGTAGCCAGTTGCCATCAAAATCTGCATGCTGCAAAAGGAGCAACTTGACTAGTCCAGTTTCTTTAATGAATAATTCACTCCCATTAGTTGGAAATGGGATGAACTTGTCCGGACGAACCCAAACTCTACGTCCCTCTCCACCGAATCTCATAGTCCCAGTCCAATCAAGTCCGCTTAATTCGGGAATATTCAATCCTAACCATAAATTGCATTTCTCTGCAAAACGAATTAACCTAATTCGATATAGATGATGCTCTATTGTAGTTCTAGAATGAGTCTGAATTTGGATTCCTGTATGTGTTTCATCGTATATTAGAGGACCTCGATCATCCATCATATTTTCTGAGATATGTTCTCTTTCAGCTCTCAGGAAAAATAACTTATCATACTTGATTGGACTACCACTCAAATATTCCATTAGACCACTATGGCTTATCACAGTATCTCCAGTTTTCTTAAAGAATGAATATCCATCAACACTGGTTGGTAATAGGATATTACCCTTATCGCAGAATACTTGTGTTCTTCCAATACTAGCTCCTTTGGCAGTAGCATTTTTTCCATGATCACTTGATATGAGTAAATCCAGTGGAGTAGGATAATATTTTTCATCTTCTATCTGAAGATACGGTCCTAATGTTCTCATTGAACCATTACGTAAGGATGGAGCACCTACTACATCTCTTAGTGGACATTCGTCAATATCACATTCGGTACATCCTCTCTTTATGTATCTACTAATATGTTTGCAACCACTCTCTAGTAGGTATGCTCGTGCAAAGCCATAACCAGTGGTAGGAGATGGAGGAAAAATGGATTCCACATAACCTGTTTCTCCAGCATTGAATGGCTTGCCATTTCTAAAGAAAAGTCCGTCAACTGGTTTGAGAATAAGGGATAGATTCATTGCCTACGACCTCCTTGAGAAAAGAATCTAAGTAAGGTAAGAGGATCGTTCTGATGTGTTGGATCAATACGTGAACTTACCCGTGTGAGTTCAAAAAGCCTATTGATGAGATTTTCAGCATCTTTCATTCCATTCTCAGTTTTTCTCAAATCTCGAATTTTTTTCTCTCTACTCCTCAAGTAATCAACAAGGAGTAAGCGTTTTAGCTTCTCCTCTTTATCTTGAAATCCATTGAAGCGGGATAGTAAATCTTCTGCTGAAAATAGAAAGCTGTTCGTTAGAGGAACCTCTTTTCCTTTAACTAGAAGCGATTTTAGTTGCTCGATTTCATCT
>JAEOUN010000015.1 GCA_016839245.1 Candidatus Thorarchaeota archaeon | reverse complement strand
CAGTTCTGTTGAACCTTTAACGGATCGTGTTCAAACTAGTATTGACCAGTTCAGAGATGTTGGTAGTAATGCCTATGAGAAAGCGATGGCCGTCAAGACTTATTTTCAAAGTACTTTCAATCTCACATTGACAGAAGAAGCTCTATTGGATCGACCGAATGGTCAAGAAGTAACGGATTGGTTCCTTGAACGAGGTGGAGGTCTTCCAATGGATTTTGCGACGGCATATTGTGTCTTTATGCGAGACCTTGGAATACCCGCGCGAATTGTAAGTGGATACGCTCTTGGAGAACGAGATTCAGTTGAAGATTTTCGTACAATAATGGTTAAGCACATGACCTTCTGGGTAGAAGTCTTCATTCCAATGTCTGATGTATCAGGTGGTGAATGGATACAGGTAATACCTACTCCTCTACCTGCCAAGTTTGGAGGTCAAGAGATTCCGACAAATACTCCCGATCCTGAAATTGAGTTATTAGTATTCCCAACAAATAGGCAGTACTGGGCCGAGATTGGTGACACGTTCGAATTAGGTGCTAATATCACCGTAGATGGTGTCCTCATTACAACTCCTGATACAATCTATTTCTACGATGAAACTGACACCGAAGTTATCGGTTCTGCAACAATAGGTCAATCCCCACTTCCTCCAGTTGCAACCATATCCTATGTGTTTCCTTCAAATGCGACTGTAGATTATCATACTATTAGCGCTCAATGGTTCAATTCCTACTTCGTTGTATGGGATACAACGCGGATCTACGCTGTAGGTACTCCTACCCCGAATATTCAAGAGAGTAAATTCTCTATGACTTCCGAAATTCCACCCAGCCAAACTCTTGAACTCAGTATCAATCAAGGGCTTGATACCCATGTAGCACTATGGAACGATATTATTCACGTCTATGGTGTTATGACTGTCGGAGGAACTCCTGTAAATAGTTCTAGGTATGGAAATCAATACATTCAGATTAAGTGGGATGGCACTACCATTGGTGACGCTCATATTGACCAGTATGGATACTATGAACTCTACGTCCCAGTTGATCCTTTGAATCTTGCATTAATGACAGTGGGTCCACATGATGTATGGTCATATTATGCTGGAGATTGGGATTCTGATTTGGGCTATTGGAGGTTACTTCCCGCCAATTCAACCTACACATCGGTTGTCACTGTTTATGGTCGAGTCAGTTTTACCTTTAGTGTGACTCCTCAGGATGCATATGGTGGTGTAACCCTTGAGTATGATGGTAGTATCCGATTCATGAACGGCAGCTTACTTCCCTTTGGACAGAGTGTCGGTGTCTTTTTTGGAACTAAGGATAATACAACAGTTGGGCTCAACATGACTGGTGGTTTTCATTGGAGTTATACTATTCCTTTAGCCCAACCTGATGGTCCTTACACAGCACGTGCAAACTTTACATCGCCATGGTCTTACGTCCTAGGCAATTGGACTTATTCTATTACAATCTATGTTACTTCAGGTGGAACGCAGATACTTCTGGATAATCTTCCCGATCCCATGTTTATTGGACAGAATATCACAATTTCAGGTCATTTGCAAATTGTCGCTAATAGTTCAGGTATTGCTGATGAATATGTCGATATCTGGTGGCAGACTGATTCCATTGTTCACTTGGGTCAAGCCTTAACTGCAGCAGATGGTTATTTTGAATTATCATATGTCGTTCCTGCAGGGTATGTAGGACAAGTCTATTACTGGGCCAATTATACAACAACTATCTCTGGATTGACCAACACTGAATGTACTCCTCTGAGTTCTACTATCAAGCAGTATGACCCATTCATCTCAATATTTGTAAATCCCAATCCTGCGCGTCTTTTACAAACAGTCACAATACAGGGTATAGTAACACTTCCTGAAAATGCCAGTTCCCCTCTTGCATCAATCCAAGTCAGCCTCTGGTGGAGTAACTCGACTCATTCTTTTGGTGTCTTGTTGGATTCAACCACTACAAATGATACTGGTGGCTACATTTTCTATTACCAGATTCCTCTCAATCATAATATTGAAACAGTCAATGTCACTGTAACTTACACGTCACTTCGACCTGAAGTGGCGGATGCTGAATCGCTTCCTGAACCCTTGACATTGGATGCAACAAATACTGTCATCACGATCTACGAGGACTATACATATTACTACTTGAATGAAACTGTCTATCTCTACGGGCATCTCCAGTTTGCTAATGGAACACCTTTAGCTTCTCAGATTGTTGATATTTACTGGACTAGTCCTGATGGAACTTTAATGTTTCAGAACACCACCAATATTAATGGGGACTATCTCTTTCGGATTCCTCTAAACGCAGGTATGCAACCTGGAATGGTCAATGTCCATGTCAATTGGACATCGTTTTCACCACAGTATACAGATGCAGTGAATGATTTACAACCCCCCATCCAATTGATTCAATATGCTGTTGAATTTACATCAGACATCCCAAGCCAGATCTATCTTGATGAATCTCTTTACATTCAAGGAACCCTAACTTATACTGGGAGCGGTGCCCCTATATCTGGTGCTACAATCTATATCACAAATAGCAATGGTACTTATTATATAATCAAAGCAATAGTCATTACAAACAGTACTGGAGGATTCAATCATACATTCCTTCCTTCTGAGCTGGATGGAATGTCTGCTGACTTCCTATTATACTATGATAGTGGTACAAATCTGATTAGCAATGCATACGAGTTATTTACATTAGAAAGAATTCAGTATCAAGTGAATCTTGAGATTAGTATTCCCATTACTTCTATTATGCAGAACGACACCATAGAAATTCATGCATACCTCTACTTTGCCTATAATGGCACTCCACTCGCATTTACAAATATTAGCATCTATTGGTATAATGGCACCATCTTCTTCATTGGAAATATTACAACTGATGGTACTGGTCAGGGTGTACTCTATTATTCTGGTATGGCATACAATGAATACAGAACTGGCATTGAGGTATATGGTTATTATGCTGGAACGACACTCCGCTCAGCTAACGAATCTTACCACGAAATAGTGACACTTTTGCAATGGCAGACAGAGTTCGTAGATACTATTACTGACGATATCCAATATCGCTTGACTGAAACTGTGGTGGTCACCGGTACACTTCAATTCGTGAGTGGAAGTGCTCCATATTCTGATGTTATTGTCGAGCTATATCTTTCGGGTATACTTATCGACAGCGCCAGTACTGCCAGTAACGGATCGTTTACTCTCTATTGGACTATTGATCCTTATACTCCCTTGACAAATTATATCTTGGAGGTACGGTTTAGTTCTTCATATCCGTGGATTGCAGACACCCAATTGTCACTTCCAGCAATAACTGTTGATGCACCAGGATTTTCTTGGTCTTCTTTCACTGTATCCCCTGAGTCTCCAACTCCTCTCTATATTCTTGAAGACTTGACTATCTCAGGTGTTGTGACTTGGGATAATTCAACGCCATATGCATCCTCTAATGTTTCTCTATATTGGGGTAATCCTATCTCAATATATTATTTCATTGCCAATGTGACGACTAATGGTGCTGGTGCATTCACATACACCTTTTCAGTCCAAGCTGAAACTCAACTTGGCGCCAGAAATGTCTGGGCATATATTCCTCCTCAAGGTTATGCCACGTCTGGAACTTCAGAATACAAGACTGTTCTCATTGAAATGTATTCTATTGTTATAATGACATCAGTCGATGTGACAACTGTTTACATCGGTGAGCAGATTACATTTTCTGGAACTGCTCATTTCGATAATGGTACTCCAGCTACTGACTATCAAATTGAGATATGGTGGCACGGTGTTCTTCTGAACACTGCTACTGTCACCTCAATGGGTACATTCTCATATATTCATACAGTTCCTGACACACTCTCAGTTGGAGTAAAGACAGGATACGCTTACTTTAATCCACCCTCAGCAGCCTTTGAGGAGTCCACTACGTATTTTGAAGATGTCACTGTACGTGAATATGTCTATCTCTATCTTACTTCTGAGCCGTCAGTTACGACCTTTACAAGAGGTCAGTCGTTCATCGTGACTGGCTATGTTCGTAATAATTATGCCAACGTAGTTGACGGAGTCAGGGTGTCTGTGTCAATGAATGGATTATCTACAGGTGCTACTGATTCAACCGATGACACAGGTGTTTTTTCAATCACAGTCTTAATTGATGCAGATACGCCCCGTGGCGAGTATATAATAACAGTAACCTCAATAGGTCCTTATCATGATGTCCTTTATGCAGATGATTCTTGGACTATCGAGATCTTCATGAGTTCCACACTGCATGTACAAGCGGTTTCAGAGTATTTTCTGCCCGGTGAAACAGTTTCTATTCTTATCGAGTTAAATGATGAAGATGGGGCTCCAATTAATGGCGTTTTCATTCGAGTTTATCTCAATGACGTACTGCTCACAACGGTAGTCCTCACCGATGGTTCTGGTTCATCCTTTGATATACAAATTCCGACATCTTGGACTGAGAGTGGCACCTTT
Source organism: Candidatus Thorarchaeota archaeon (assembly GCA_016839245.1). Next base: position 53,128 of record JAEOUN010000015.1, on the reverse strand, counting down.
ACTTTGAGTGCTGAGTTCTCTGATGGTTCGTATCTCTATGGTGATACTGCCATCTCAAATAATGCAGTCAATATCTTTACCGATGTTGTTATTGTACAGAACTGGCCAAATCGGGTCAATCCAGGAAGCGATTTCAATATTCAAGCAGTACTCAATGATCCTGATGGCAATCCTATTGTTGGACGACAAGTTTTGCTGACTCTTAATAGAACCACAGTTGTTTCACTCACAACTGATTCTGATGGCAGAATTATGTACCAAGTGTCTGGGCTTTCGGAGGGAACATTGAGTTTCACAATTACGCTCACTTCAAATGAGGTTTCTGACATCTTATCAGGACCTTATTCTATATCTATCCAAATTCAAGGAGGTATTATTTTGCAAGGAGTTGATCTAATCATTGCAGGAATCTTGCTAATAGGTGCAGTCATTGCAGTACTAGCATATCTCTATATTGTAAAAGGAATGTTTCATTCTGTGATTATCTCAAGAGGAATTGATGTTCCAACAAAACTAAGGAATATCAAGAAGCTTGCAGATGCAGAAAAATACGGTGCATCAATAACATTAGCTTATCGTACTTTCGAACAGATGTGTGGTGCAAAGATGGGATCAGAACGAACTCAATCCGAAACTGCGCGCGAGTACTTGGATCGTGTCATGCAATCCATTCCACTCGATAGTGCAACAGTGGAGCAGTTCGTTAAGACCTATGAAGAAGCCCGCTTTTCACATCATGAGATGACTCGTGATCGATATGAAACAGCGCTCCGTATTTTCACAGATTTGTATCCACGAATAGACACAGGCACGATTATGGAATAAGAGAATAGGAGAGAGATTAATGGGCTGGAAAGAGACTCTACAAGTGGTCATTTTCCTAATGGCTTGGGTTCCAGTGGGAATACTTGCTGGATACACGCTTGTAGGAGCAGAACCCGCATACACTCAAGATTTTTCCATATACAATAATAATTGGAATGGTCTCTCCCAATTCAGAGAATCTATTGAAGATACAAGAGATGTATATTCAATTCAAGCATCAATGAGTGTAGTTACTCGAGAGAATGGATCTGCGGTGCTTATGATAGTAGGACCTGTCAAAGATTTCAGTCTTGACGTTACATTGGCAATCTATACGCATCTGCTAAAAGGAGGTAGTGTCCTTATCGCAGATGATTTTGGAACAGCCAATACTTCTCTCTCGCTTCTGAATTTCTTAATGAGTAGTTTCTTATCCAATAGCCCCCTTGGGAATCAAACCAAAAGTCTCCTATCCTTTACTGGTGGTGTTTTATTAGATTTAGAATCATATGACCCAATTAAAGAGCCTCGACTTCCCATTATAACTGATTTTACCAATCCCGTTGGGTTTAGAGCAGATGGTGGAATGCTCACTCAGGGTGTTAATGAATTACACTTGAATTATGCTTCCGCTATCAGTCCATATAGTCTGGTCGGACAGGCTGGTATTGCATGGAGCACAGTAAGATCTTGGTGTGAAAAGAATATTACAGATGATGAGCCTGAATATAATCCTGAATCTGAATGGGCTGGTCCGCTTCCAGTAGCTGGAGCTCTTGATTTCTCAACTGAGCAGAATCCAAATGGTGGGCGATTAGTTGCCGTAAGTGATCCTAGTATTTTTACAAATGATATGTATGGGCAGTTCCCTGATAATCGTCAATTTGCTGCAAACATCATAGAATGGTTGTCTCATTCTGATACATCGATGCCTATCATATTCTGTGAGGAGCTTTTAGCAGTCCCCCCCAATAGCGGGGAATTCTTCTTTGGACTCTATCTGGGACGTGTTCTTTGGCTTTCCTCCTTACCTTACATTTCAGCTCTCTATCCTCTCATGACTGCTGTTGGAATTAAGAAATACCTTCCAGAGCTGAAGAAACCTGAAATCAAAAGCGTGTCTGATGTTTTTCTAAGAAGAGGTCAAACATACTTTGGTGAAAGAATGTCATATTATAGAACAGAAGGGAATTATGCTCGTGTAGTGAAAATGCTGTATAGAAAGTTGAAAAGAGGGCTTAAGAAACAACAACAGATGACTGAATATAACCCTAAGAAATTATGGGAGCTAATGCATTCTATTGATCCAAAACTAAAGGAGTCAGAATTCTTCAACACAATAGCTAGAATTGAAGCAATCTCTGATAGTCCTAATGAAAAAATCAAGGAGAGTGAAATGATGGAACTCTTCTTCTTTATGCGTAATATTGAATCACTATTAGTGGACACTAGAAAATGAGGTAGAAATAATGACAACAGATGAATCAAACGATGATGGAACTGTCGTTGAAACAGCAGCTGTAATGAGTATTGATGAGGTTCAATCAATTACTTCTGAAATCATTCACGAATGCAATCGTATTATTGTTGGCAAGAATGAAATTCTATCTAATGTTTTAACAGCAATGCTTTCCAATGGACATGTAATCCTCGAAGGTGTGCCAGGTCTCGCAAAGACCTACATGGCACGGACGTTTGCTGCAATACTTGGATGTGCCTTCAAGAGAATACAACTTACCGTGGACACTCTTCCAGCAGACTTGTTAGGAAGTAATGTCTTCAACCAGCGTACTGGCGAATTCTGGTTCCGAAAAGGACCGGTCTTTTCGAATCTCGTACTTGCTGATGAGATCAATAGATGTCCACCGAAATCGCAGAGTGCTCTACTTGAAGTAATGGAAGAACGCCAAGTATCAATAGAAGGTGTGACTCGGAAACTGCCCAAACCTTTTCTGATTATAGCGACACAAAATCCTGTGGAGCAGGAAGGCACATATCCATTACCAGAAGCACAACTTGATCGGTTCATGTTCAGACTCATATTGGACTATCCTACAGTGGATGAAGAAGCTGAGGTTATTCGTCGAAAACATCTTGGTGAGGCCACAGATCTCCGAGTCCTTGCTGATCCTTCGATGATTGTACGAATGCAAAATACCTGTCAGACTGTCTTTATCGAAGAGGACATTATCAATTATATTCGTGATATTGTCTATAGAACTCGAAACGATCCCCAGATTCTCTTAGGCGGTTCACCTCGAGCATCACTTGTTTTGATGGCTGCATCAAAGGCACGAGCTGCAATGGCTGGTCGCGATTATGTTGTTCCTGAGGATGTTCGGAAACTATCGGTTGAAACATTAAATCATAGGTTAGTACTAAAGCCCGAAGCTGAATTAGAAGGTCTCACCGTAGCAAGAGTGGTATCTAAGATACTTGGCGAAGTTGACTGTCCTCGTTAGTATCGGAGACGATTAGCTGTGATTACTCAGAGAGGTTTTTTGGTACTATTTTCAGGAGTTCTTCTATTAACTAGTGGATTTTCCTTTGTAAATTTCTACCTCATACTCATGGGTGTATATCTCGTAATTGGACTTGTAGTCACCTTACCTCTCTTTGCACTTACAGCTAATCTTGCAGGAATTGAAGTTGATAGACAGATTGACAAAGTCAAGGTATTCTCAGGAGATTTTCTAAGGGTCCGGGTGACCATTCGAAATATTTCAAGAAGACACTTTGATTTCATAGAGGTTCATGATCAATATCCTGAAACATGGATTCTGGCAATTGGCGAGAACTTCATTGCGTCAAGAATCGAACCCGGTGACAGTCTCACCTTTTCATATATTTTGCAGGCTCGTATGAGAGGCAAGTACTACATTGGTCCGACTGAAGTAATAATGCGTGATAGACTTGGTTTTCACTATTATAATAGAACATTGAAGGCTCATACAGAAGTTCTAGTCTATCCTACATGGAAAGATGTTCGACGGATGCAGGCACTTGGTAAACAGCGTCAACTAGGTCTGATGTTTGGAGCTCATAGAACAAAGACTATCGGAATGGGTAGTGATTTTGCTGGATATCGAGAATATGTTCCAGGAGATGAATTTCGCCTTATTGACTGGAAGGCAAGCGCAAAGAGTCGCGAGATGCAGGTTAAGCAATGGGAACAGGAAAAGAATGTTCAGATTATTTGTATGGTGGATTGTAGTGGCAGCATGGGTAATGGTTATCCTGAAAACACAAAATTGGAATATGCGATTCGTGCCGCTGTATTGCTTACTCACATAGGTATGGAACGAAAGGACCTTGTAGGTACGTGTGTATTCAGCGATATAGTCCATGGACTCATCTTGCCAAGTACTCGTCCAAATCATTTGTATGATGTTCTTGAAGTTTTGGCTGCTGCAGAACCTATTGGATGGAGTGATTATGAAACTGCAATTAGCTATGTAACAAGTAGAACCAAGAAGAGGTCTCTCTTCATCTGGATGACCGATTTAGAAGAGAGTCCTGCACCTCTTATCAATGCAATGAAGACCCTAGTGGCAAATGGTCATAAAGCGATGGTGATAAGTCCCTTTGGCCCCTGGTTTGAAGCCCCTGTTGGACAGTTTGGACCAGTTGAAAAGATTCTTGCTGAAGCAGTTTCAGAAGAACTCTGGGAGCGTAGGACTAAAATCGCGCGGGCTTTAGCTCGATTTGGAATCGAGGTTATCAATGTTGGTCCTGAGGACTTTCTCCCAACAATCCTGAAGACCTACAATCAGGCAAAACAGAAAGGGGTGGCAATGTATTGAAGGTTGTCACTTGGATTCTTCGTATTGCATCTACTATCTCCTTTGGAATAATGGCATACCTTGTATATTGGATGCTAGATGTTAACGATATCTGGCACTGGACTGCTCCATATGTCTTTGTAGTCACGGTATTTCGTCTATTATCATTAATTCTCTTCTTTTTAGTCAGCACTATGATTAGTGGTATTGCGAGTGCTTTTGCTAGTGGTTCACTCCCTAACGATCTTGTTGTGGGTCTATATAATACGCTTGTTCTCCGAACATGGTACTTGCAACCCTATGGTGTAAGTGGTCCTATGACCAACCTTGTTGATGTATGGTCCTCCTTCGGTGCTGATATGACCGCAGTCCTGTGGGCTCTCTGGGACAATACCTTTCTTTTCCTATATTTTCTATTTGCAGGGATAGGAATTGCGCTCTTCTTACAATCACTTTTCAGAATGGATCACAAATTTGTTGGAGGAGCTTTCCTCTCTATACAAGTAATCATAATACTTGCTGCATTCAAGGCTCTAATAGTGCCAAACTTGGATCCATTTCCAACTGACTTTCTGGTCTTTCTAACTAGCTGGGCGCAAATATTGGCCATCATTTCCTTTGTGTATCTTGAGGTAAGCTACCAGATGATCTATAGCTATTCAGTAGGCAAACCAGTAGAAGATCGAGAAGAGACCCTAAAGAAACAACTTCTAGCTCTTCGTCAAGCTACAAGAAAACAAGACGCTATTGAACGGGGGGAGAAAGTCAGTTCTAGTGCAATGAGTCGATCAACTAGTGCCACGGCTTTCTCATTCTTGCGTGAAGCTATTGAACGTAAGATTGTAGGAACCCAAGATGCACTTGAAAATCTTGATGCCGTAGCAGATGTCCGTCGTCTTCAGATTTTCGTTGACGATCTATTACAGACTGACTCGAAGGCAAGAGATGAACTAACTGCCAAAGCTGCAGCTCCCTCCTCAATATACGTTATTGGATCCGCGTTAACTGGATCTGTTTTTCGATTCCTGAGCGTTGTACTAATCAGTTTCGTCCTGTTAAATCCAAACATCATCACAATATTACTTGACTTGCCGATTGGGATAATGGGCAGCATTGAATTGATTCAACCAGAAATGATAATGCTACTCTTTCTTCCGATAATTCTTCTATTTCCATTTGCTGCAATGGTCGTGACCTGGTTCTCAAAACGACCCATTGTTGAAAAGGATGAGCTTACCGATGAGGAAAAAGCTCAGGAAAAGATACGGAAGAAAGCACTTGCCAAGCAAAGAAGAGAAGCCGCAAAAGCTCGTCGTGCTCGAGAAAAGGCTCGAAGGAAACGCAAGACCGATGAGACCGAGGTTGATGAGTGGGACAAAGCCTTGGAAGAGACTTACCACCGTAAATAATGGAGTAGAGAAACATGGCAAAGTCAGTTGTTTTGAGTCATGGTGATCTTGATGGTATTACTTCTGGTGCAATCGCACTACTTCATTATCCCGGGTCTGATTTTTATTTTACAAAACCATCCCAAGTTCATCAAGACCTGTTTCGAATTGCCAAAGATAGACCAAATTTGGTCCATATTAGTGACATTGCAATTAACACTGCAAAATTCGATAGTCTGCTAAATGCCTTGGATAAATTTCCAAAATCCACTATAATTCAGTGGACTGATCATCATCCCATACTTCCTAAGCAAAAGAAGGAGTTAAGTTCACATGTTGATTTAATGCATGAGTTGGACTCTTGTGCCGCTGAATTAGTCTATCGAAGGTTTGAATCTAATTTACCTGAATATGCACTCAGATTGGCTCTCTATGGTGCAATAGGTGACTATTGTGATAACACTCCATTTGCGAAATTGCATTTTGATGATGTTGATAAACGTACTATCTATCTAGAGGCTGGAATCTTAGTTCAGGCTCTTCAGGAAATTGATTATCGCAGAGAATCTAAAGATCTATTATATCAGCTCTCATTGGGAGTCAAGCCAAGCTCTATGAATGACATGGTTGACCTAGCTATTAAAGCAACAAGAATTGAACATGAAGTATTTCATTACGTACAAGACAATGCGAGAAAGGTTGGCTGTTTAGGATATATCTTGGATATGCCAATTAATGGTTATAGAGGGAAAAGTGCAAAATTCTCTGCTTATGCGACTAATTCAAAGATTGGTATCAGTGCTCGTTCTTCAGATGATGACATTGACATGAGTCTACGACGGCGCAGAACCAAACTTGACTTAAACAAAGCGCTAAACGAAATCTTACCGGGTTTTGAAGGTGCCTCTGGAGGAGGTCATCCCGCAGCAGCAGGAGCTAATTTAGAAATCAATCTCTTTCCAGAGTTTCTTCAAGTGCTCTCTGAGTATGCTTCGAAATATTAACCCGTTAAAAATATCACACTTAAAGCGGAGCCAAGTACCCATAATACTGTGATGACTGCTTCGCCAGCTATAATTCCACTGAGAATGCGATTTGTACGATTATAGTCTGCATTTTGAATCTCAATTTGTTGTTGCATTCCATCTCCTTTGGCAAGAGGTCGTACTAATTCAGCTCTCATTTTAACGCGATAATTTATGTATCCTCCAATTAGGATTGCTACTGCCGTTGCAGGAGGAATAAGGATACCAACAACCAAGCTCATTGGGCTCAGTCCTCGTTTGTTCAACTCTCTTCCAAGCAAGAAACCAACTACTGCAAATGATAGTAAATAACAGAGCACTAGTACTGGGTGTACATCTCCAAACTGATTCATTCCAGGAAGTTGGAATTCGCCAATTCCCTGAAGACTGGTTACAAGAAAACCAAACAGTTGTGCAGCCGGACTTGGAAGGTCCGTATTTCCAAAGCCCTCATAGGTCTCAAATAATGTAAAAGTGATGAACGATCCAGCTGAGATTCCCAATAATGCTCCCACAAAGACAGCTTTGAAAATATCCCTCCCTCTAACATTTGTCAAACGACCAAGTTTCAGGTGTACAAGAAGCGCAATTGCTGCATCTTGAAGAGCTCCTAACATCGACATGAATGTTGTAATCACTGCAAATGAAACCTGGAAAAGTAATATTGCAGGGATGGCAACAATATCTGAGATATACCCAGCTAACATTCCTGTTTCACTAATAGCACGGGCCGTAAAGTAGACCGAAACTAAGGCAATTGGTGTACCGAACAAAAACAAAAGCCAAGGAATACGAATTCCTGGAAATGGTTCTATAAGATAGAAAATTATACTGCCCACAATCATGAATAGACCTAGAGACACTAAAGCAATCCATGAGGGAAGTTGACCTCTTCTCGATTTTAGATATTCCCTTGGATTTGCGATAATATCTCGAATTTCCTCTTTGAACAATTCAATTGAGAATAGTTCTTCTTTGACTCGGAGTTTTCTCTGAAGTTCTCGGCTCTTTATAGGCGAGTCAACAATAATCATGCCATCATTTTCATGTACATCAAATGATGTCTTCTCTTCGAATTCTTCCGGAGTTAATTCATCATTCTTTTCTCTGTTAAAGAAATCCCCTGCCATTACAGTGACAAAGACGCCTAAAGCTATGTAGATGATTTCTGCTCGTCTAATATGTCCTGCATAACTAATAGTCGGATCAGCTCCTTCTAGAAATAACCAGATTAGAAATGAAGCAAGGCTTCCAATGCCAATAATGATTGACCGTTTCCAGCCCATGAAAAAGCCAATTCCTGCCATCATCGGTGAATTACTTATCCCAATCCAATCAGGAATTCTTGATGCTGCAGGAATAATAGATTTCAAAGCATTTGGAAAGGAACTCAGAGTAGTTCCCGTTGTTCCTTCTAGGACTTTGGTTGTTCCCACCCAAGCTCCAGAAATCCCAAGTCCTAATCCGACGGCTTTTTTGGCCTCGGTATCTCCACCTATACTATTGATAGTATACGCTTGAGGTTGAACCTGAGGCCATGGTTCGTCTTCAAATCTATCTCTAAATGGAGCTAATAATATCATACCAAAAATTGCACTTATCGCAGTCACTAAGATAATGAACAAGAGAGTAGTAAACGGATTATAGAGATCACTGTAAACATGATTGATGTCAAATAATGGATTCTGAGGTTCGAATATTGCAATTGCTGGGAATGTAATAAGTACACCAATAGAAACCATTGCAGAAGAATTAGCAATAGCTACAACAATAGTATTCTCTTCTGGGGTATATCTCCCCTTGACACTTAGAATAATAGCGCCTAACATTTCAGCTCCAACGAGAAAGACAACTCCTAGTTTCAATGCAAGCCAGATACCTAGGAATGTCATAATGATGCCCACAATAATTCCGGTACTCAAGGCTCTCTTGGTGAGGGGATGTTTGGGTTCTGCACGTACTGAACCATAGATCAGTAAACCTGCTACGGCCATGATTACTACATGATGTAATACAGGAAAACTCCCTACAATCAACGTAACAAGTGCAATGATGGTGATAATGCCCAACTCTGTGTTATTTGGCGCCGGTCTAAAGAGTGCTCCATAAAGTAAGACTCCCTCTATGATGAATGAAATGATCACACCTGGATAGATCCACTGACCTCTCTGGATAATTATTAGAGTGTAAAAAATGCCTGCTGAAAAGATGCCTGAGAGGAGAGCGCGTGTCGCATCTGGACGAAATTGTCTAATCCAACTCTGATTTGTTAATATTACGAAAATAAAAACTCCAAGAACGGCAATGAGAACCATCTCTGAGAAAAACTGTAAGATTGCTACAAGAAACATATAGATCAATAACAGCGGTGTGATTATGATGAGTTCCTTTATCGAGAATGACCTTCGTTTATATGAAAGATAGAGCAGTATTATCTCAACGACAAGTGCAACGATGACATCTGGTTGCATTCGCCCTAAAAACATAGCCGCAAGGACCCAAGACAATCCCACAGAGAATATTAACAGTAGGAGTACTCTAATCCTTTCAGGCTTCATGTCTTATGTCCTCCGAGGGTCAAATAAAATATAATTAACAGTACTTGAAGCGATAACTCAAACGATGCCCTCTATATAATTGCCTATTTTAACGAGTGAAGCTTTTTTCGACATCTTTAGCTGATTTCCCGATGATTAGGAGTGTCTTCTCTCGTGATTTATGTCCTGCTACGATAGTAATATCTGCAGTAGAGATTTTCAATAACTTTGAGACTCTCTTTAATAATTCTAAATTGGCTTTTCCTTCCCTCGCTTGACCCGTGAGATTCACATAAACCGCGTCTGCTGTGACTTCTGATATCAATTTCTGGTCCTTGGACTTTGGTTTTACTACCACTCGAATCATAACTCCCTTCTCAACTTCCCATATCGGTCCATTAGTCATAATTACCAAAAGATATACTACTGCATAAGTGTATTATGAATTCAAGTTGAAATCTATCGAGGATTTGTTTATTTGGAGAGTCTGCAGGAGTCTTCCTAAGACCGTATTGAACGGGGTGAATCATAATGAGCGATCCTGTAATGGATGCATATACAATGGCTTACAATAGTTCAGGTAACATGGTACAAGCCTTTGGAGTAATTACAGAAGGTGGGCAAGTACTGTGGCAAAGTAATAACTGGGACCTTTCAGCTGATGCCTCTGGACTTATCTCTGCTGTTAAGTCAAGAAGTCCTGCAGTAACTCAAAATAATGTCAGATATTCAACAATGAGATCAACTCCTGAAAGTCTTGTAGCTCGGAATGTTCAAGGAAATGGTATCCTTATCCTAGCAAAGATAGAAGGAGATAGATGGGTTGTCGCATGGAGCGCACCTGATGCTCAACCTGATGGTGTCTATGTTGATGTAGATCGAGCTGCAAAGGCTTTACGAGGGAAAATCTAAAGAAGTAGCAGATGGATTGTTGATAGGAATATTCTGTAAGAATATTTTCCTAATCAATCATTCATCCGTCTGGAGGTTGTATCTTGGAGTCTGCAATAAGTCGTCAATGGTATCAACTCTATGAGAATAATCCAAAGATACAGGCATTTGCTGTTGCAAAAGGCAATGAAATCATCTGGCAGACGGAAAACTGGAATCTCTTAGATGATGTTGCGGCTCTTCTTGATGCGCCTAAATCTGCTGCTAGCAAACTTACTGTATGCGGTGTTAGGTATAAACGAATCACCTCAACTCAAGACCTTTATATTGCAAGTTCTGGGGACAAACAAGGTCATCTCCTTATGGCACGTATCGATGAAAAGAGCTGGGCAATCGCATGGACTGAAGATTCATCAATACCTGAATTGGCAATTATTGACCTAACCAAAGCAGCCATCCACTTGAAAGGTGCTGTGTAGTACGGCTGGAGTGAGTCACTTATTATTGAAATAGCGGAAAGAATTAAGAGGTACTTTGCAAAACCCCAACTATCATAAAAAATGAGGTTACACTTTATGACAGTAACTGCATATATCCTGCTTAATGTTGACATGGCTGCGCAGAACGATGTGTTTGAGCAAGTAAAAAAGATGGACGAGACTTGTGAGGTCTATCTTATCTTTGGTGCATTTGATATCATCATAAAAGGAGAATTTTCTGACAACGCTCATCTCAGTACTTTCGTTGTTGATAAACTAAAGGCACTTCCAGGAGTAACTGAAACCCAGACTAATGTCTGCGCTGCTATGGTATGATGAGAGTTTGATAGAGACTGTAGGTTCCCTAATTATTAGAATTGCAATATTAAATGGAAGATTTTTTGGGAAAGAGGATTTTCCTAATTTCCATCACATTTTCCACATACTCCTTTGATCCCATTGCATAGTAGTGTAGTAAGGTCTCATACATATCAAGGACTTTCTTATCTGCAACGTCTCCTTTAACTAGCTCTGCTATCTCAGTACGCCAAGCTCCCTGCATCAGAACATTGCGAGTCATTAATTCGAGCAATCTGGTTTTATCCGATTCTGATATGTCTAAATCAAAAGTTTCCAACATACTATCAACATAAGGTTTCATCTTCTTTGCCAATGGCCCCTCATCACCTATCCACGCTCCCTTCGTCAACATGAATCCTTTTGCTGTGCGACGCCAGTAGTCTGTGGTTCTCTTTCCTGTTGTCACAGTGCCAAATTTGATAACATATCCATACTTTTCTAATGTTGGAAGGTGATGATAGACTTGGTTCTTAGTGATCTCAATATCCGGTCCACAGCATTCCGTCGAGAGTTTCACAATCTCTAGTACTGATAGGGCATCACGTTTCACTTCTCTTACGCGGATGATCTTGTCGCCGTTATCGTCTACTCGCTCTGTTGTAATTGTGTCATCAATGCCCCCTCTGATGACCTGCAAGATATGTAGTCTGACGGGCTCGTCAAGAACTGCTGCCTTCTCTTCATCAGTGATAAAAATAATCTCTTTCTGTGGAATTTTGCCCTCTTTTGTAAGAACAATCCCTTTCAGACTATCAGTAATTTCATCGTTCATCTCTGTCTTCACCAATGCGTATCCTTTCTAAGTTACTTCAATCCTTCTTGAAGCAACGACTCTTTGAGTGTCAGTTTTTTCGTCCAATATAACAGATTGAGCTCACTTTATACATCAATTTAGTAGAATATAAGTTTGTTTATTGCACCATTTGCCAATTACTAATGATATATAGAACCAAAAAACCATTATGGTTTGTAATAAATCATTTAATTTACAAAATGGTTTGTATGAAAAACCTTATATGTATTTATGGTTTATGTCATCTTGTAGACTTACAGTCTTTCTCGAGGTTACTTGCAATGAATCAAACAGAACGAATCTCAAAGGATTACGGAACATTGGATGAGAAGATAGCTCGATTGCGTACAATTGATGCTATTGGATTTGCTTACTTACACCGGAGGTAAAAGGTATGGAATTCGACAGAACAATCAAGAAAGAATATCGACCAAGAAAGAAGATTTCCACAGATGCGATTACGCATTCCTACATGTACAGGTAGATTAGAATGACGCAAGAGATCAAAGCAGCTGTGTTAAAGCGAGGAACCGATGAGCACTCTGTGGATGCTTCAACATCGTGTAAGGTGACATTGAAAGAAGTGCTCTTGTGGGAAGCAACCTGAGCACTCTTTTTTTCTGAATATTGCTTCTATATAATCTACTTCAACAACATTATCATTTTGTAAAGATCATTTGATAGAAGGTTTCATTCATGATATAGCTGATCTCTATGCTTTGTGCTTTTGGAGGAATGAATTCAATAGGGGGGCGAGCTGCAAAAAGCGAGTTTGTCTTAATTATTTCTTTACCTCTCTCTGAGTCTCTCATCTTTGGGGATAATCCCTCATCTATGACAATAACAAGCCCTCCTGTTCGAACCACGCGCAGCATCTCTTCTAAAGCCCCGTGAATATCTGAAAAAGTGTTGATTCCCCCTACATGCAATACAATATTAAAGAAGTTACTCTGGTAAGGGATATTGAAGACACTCCCATGAGTTAGACTGACATGCATATCTCTCTCACGAACCTTTCTTTTTGCTACCTCGAGCATTCCAGTAGAAAGGTCCATTCCATGCAGATTGAATCTTCCCATCTCATGTTTGAATTGATTTTGGAGCGCAATGAAATTTGCAGCTGTCCCAACACTGACATCAAGTATTTTACAAGGTCCCTCAATAGGAATGAATAGGCTGAATCGCTCTCGTTCTTTCATCATATCGATGCCAAGGAAGTTATCGTACTGCTTCAGCAGATTATCGTACGATTCCGCTATCTCATCATATTCTGCCACCCATTTGGCATCTTCCTTGTTGATTGCTGGAAAGACAAGTGATGGAATGCTATCTCTTACAGGCCAAGAATGTTCTTTCTCGCATGTGATTTTGCCCTCTTCCATATCCTCCCCAAGTGATAGTGATCCATTCAACCTGAGTTTCTTTCCACATTCCGGACATCTCAGAGCTCTAAGATGAGGTTCATCCATAGTTCTATCGCTCCTATAACTATGGTCTTACGCTTATTAAAATATGAATCGAATAAGGATTTTAGAATTAATAGGATATGTTGACCTATGATTCTTTATTTTGTGATATGGCTTCTACAAAAGATATGACTGTCTTTACAACTTGCCATTGAATAAGAACAACTAGCTGACTACGGATGTGGAGCGCCCAAGGTTGTGATGAATCATCTTTTGGAAGGAATACACCAACACTCTCGTGACCATCAACATTCATGATTAACATACGAGTCGGTTCCCATTCATCTGGAGGTATTTGTGGATTCTGAAAGATTTCTTTAAAGCTCTCCAATAATATCTCTTTGGTTGGCATTCCTATGTTGACACTCAAATAATGTTCTAGTCCTACTACCTCTCTTGCTCCTGATGTTGTCGTTATGAGTTCAATGCTGATGCCTTGATTCTTTGCAGCGCTAAACGCAGTCCTCAAATGACCGAGAATTTCAGGTGATGCTGAGGCAATTTTGACATAATTCCCTGCATTCTCAATTGCAGTTCTTATATCTACAAGTATCTGCTCATGTCCTCGCACAGCCCATGCGAATTCCTTTGGCTCCTGCTTTCTGGATTCTTGAAGTGCCTTCAAAATGGCAAGAGAACTATTTGCGGATACTTTTATTCGTTCTTCCAAATGACGGATCACTGACTCGACTGGAAATGGGTCGAATTCTCGTGGTGATGTATCAAGTTCTTCTCTAATTATTCCAAGATTTTTGAGACTCTCCAGTGTTTCGTAGACTTTACTCCTCGGAATCCCTGAATCTTCGGCTATCTTACTTGCAGTAGCTCTGCCTAGTTTTACTAAAGATTTGAATGCTTTCGCTCCATTCTTTGTAAGACCAAGTTGAATAAGGTCCTCTACAATATTGTCTTGCCCCATTGTTAACACATCATGAACTACTTAAATCCCAGAATATTAAACCTCTTGTCACTTTAGGAGTGACAGTTCTATGATGTGCTTATTCTAAACTGACCTCTGTCTTCCAGATTAAGAAGAGAATATTACGAAGTAACTCCTAACGTGACACCAGTATAATATGTTCAAAATACACTCTGGTGATGTAGGTGATTGGATTGAATCCTATAATTGAAGCGTCTAGCTTGACCCATGTCTATAAAGGTGGTATCAAAGCACTTAATGGCCTCTCCATTTCGGTAAAAAAGGGAGAGATTATCGGTCTACTTGGACCAAATGGAGCCGGCAAATCCACGGCAGTGAAACTCATAACAGGTATTCTTAGACCAACATCTGGTAGTGTGAAAGTGGCTGGGATGGAAGTTTCTGGAAACTTGGAGGCTATTCGTAAGCTCATCGGTTTCATGCCTCAAGAAACAGCACTCTATCAAGACCTGACTGCTCAAGAGGCACTTGAGTATCATGCAGATCTTTATGGAATACCAAAGAATGAGGTATCAAAACGAGTTGAGATGATGTTGCAGATTGCTGGTCTTACTAGTCGTAAGGATGATCTTGTCAAGACATATTCAGGTGGAATGAAGCGACGTCTTGCGCTTGTGAGAGCAATTCTTCATGACTCTGAACTATTGGTACTTGATGAGATGTCAATTGGTGTTGATGTCCAGAGTCGCAATTTGATCTGGAATCAAGTAAGAAGTCTGAGGGATCAAGGACGTACTATTTTATTCTGCACTAATTATATGGATGAGGCAGAGGCTCTAGCAGATCGTGTTCTTATCATTGATAATGGACAACTTGTTGCTGAGGGTACTCCTAGTGAGCTCAAACGAGAGCACATTGGTGATTTTCTTATTGAGATACTTGTCGAAGGACTATTATCAGATTATGACAAGGAGTGGCTTCATGAAGTTGTAAAACTACCAGTTGAAAAGGTATCACAACCGTTAGATGGTGGTCCACGAACTGCTTGGATTCGTAGTGCAGCTGGTCCTTCTGATCTTCCCCTTGTCATCAGTCGATTATCTGAGAAGGGAATCACTGTAAAGCAGGCATCCATGCGTGAACCTTCGCTTGGTGATGTCTTTCTTGCTATCACCGGTTCTCAGTTGAGGGATTAAGATGTTACGGACGATTGCCGCTATTGTGAGGAAAGACTTGAGGCAAGCCAAACGTGATCCTAGGTTTGCTGCTCCAAGTCTGATTATTCCCATTGCTTTTCTATTAGTCTACTCGATAATGACGAATTCAATTGGTGGTGGTGAATCTTTTGTATGTGGACTGGTTGTCCAAGATCAGTCTTCTCAAGCCGATGATATGGCTGGAATTATTGAAGATATGGTATCGACGACCAATCATACTTGGTTTAACATTGAAAAATATGATTTAGAGACCGCCTCGGACCTCTATGAGTCCAATCAACTTATTGGTTATATTCTCATTCCTGAAGGATTTGGAGCAAACATATCCTCGGGGCAGGAGGCGACCATAATACTGTTCCTCAATAATATCAATGATGATATCGTAAAGAACTATGTTCATCGTATTGAAGCTGCAGTATTGCTATTTAATCAAGGAGCAGTCTCTCCTGAATTTGACCAATCCAACGCTAAAGTTGCTTTAGATGAAACTCTGTTTTTACCAATGACTCCCTCTAGCCTCGCCTATATGGGTGCAGTAGTGATACTTCTATCTCTGATAGCCTGTTCTCTTGCGAGTCAAGCAATGCTGACAGCTACTGAATTTGAAACAGGTGCTATTCAGGATACTCTAAATTCGCCAGCTCCCAAATTTGCCATTTTAATAGGCAGAACAATTGCTGCCATTCCTAGATCGTTTTTGACACTGATAATAATGATTCCAATTGTCTGCCTTGGTCTTGATGTGTATCCCACTGGGTCACTCCTTGTTCTCTTTGGTATTCTCATTCTATCCATTCTTGCTCTAGTTCCTCTTGGCGAGCTCATAGGTATGAAGACAAGAAATAGAGAACAAGCATTGTTGGCTTCAGTATTGATCACTATAGTTGGTTTTCTCGCAGGAGGTGGACTTGCTCCGATTGGGCTTGTTCCAATTGCTTTGAGGTTAATTATCCTCATTATCCCAATAACTCACTCTATTGGGCTTTGGATTCGTGTATTCTTTTCTAACACCTTGCTAGGTCTCTGGCCTAGTACACTCTTCTTGATTGGAACTTGGTTAATACTCTCTCTGGTTGTCGTTCGTTTCATGAACAAGGAGGTTGAGCAATCATGAATCTATCTGGAAGAGTTATAGTTTCAAGTCTGATCAAGGAGTTAAGAGTGTGGAGACGAAATCCTCGAAAACTCTCTCTCGTCATTCTACTGCCAATACTATTCCTAACAGCATTTACTCTTCTGATGGGTGGGGTATATTATGGGAGCGGAGTTGAAGTTGGTCTTGTCGTAGAGGAACAAAACCCTGGCACATATACGAATGGACTTATTGAAATCCTAGGCGCTTACGACGAAATACCTCCAAGATTGGTACCAATAGAGATGAGTGCAGAAAGAGCTTCACAACTGTTTGATAATGGAGAACTTCTCCTTGTGATCACTATTCCCTCTGGATTTGAATATGCATTATCACACAACCAATCTACGTACATCCATATCCAAGTGGCCAATGTTCACGAAGATTTTACCAAGAACCTCCGAATGCCTGTAATCCGGAAGCTTGATCTCTTCTATCAGAGTTATCTTGGTGATGATGTTTCTGTTACCTTTGAGGTTGAAAATCTTCGTTCATATACAACGCCACGAATGGCCTATATGGCTTGGACAATTAGTATATACGGTATCATGGTAGGTGCAATATATGGTGCTGGTTCTACACTGACACAGGAATTCGAACAAGATACATGGAACGAGATCGATCTATCCAGTCAATCGCCATACTCGATATTCTTAGGCAAGATCCTTAGTGGCGTTGTGATTAGTTATCTCGCTACTCCAATTCTCTTCATTATGGGATATCTCCTGTTTGGATTCTGGCCTCAAGGTGATGTCTTCACCTTCATCATGCTGACTTTGCCACTGTCACTCCTTTGTTCTGGAATAGGGATCATGTTGGGTTCATTCACTCGCAATTCCGTATATATGGTTCCTCTATCTGCTCTCGCTGGTCTCTTTTACTGGATAGTATGTGGTGGCATAGCTCCACTTGAGTTGGTTGGTGAAAACTTTGGCATTTTTGATGAATATGTTCCGATAACTAATGTTTACCGGAGTCTCATCAGAATGTTTGTAGAAGGTACCTATTCGACATTGTTAGTAGATCTGAGTGTAATTTGGATATTTACAATTCCAGTACTCATTATCGCTCCTGGCATTACCAAAAAAATAGCCCATATTGATTTTGGTCAGAGATTGACCGAACTGAAGGAAAGACGGAAAGGGTGATATCTCTTTTGCAATCTATCCTCTTGCAGCACAACAGATTGCATAAAGAGAGTTGGAGAAGGTGAAGGTACCTTCTCCTCCTCTCAACATTCTCCAACTATAGCTTATATTGGTGAAATTGTATTTGTTCAATAATTGCAGCGCGTCTGTGTTATTCTCCAATACACCAATTTTTAGAGTTCTTCCATTTGTTTCCATAGCGAAACTTCTCAGCAGTTCCTCTGCGTAATCATTGTGTGTCTTCATGACCCATGGACCAATTCGTACATATTCTCCACTTGTACTTCCCATGATATATCCCGCTATATCACCATCTATCTCAAGAACTTTGCATAAGTTTGGAAAATGTTCGAAACGAGAGTTGAGGAATTTTTCTCTTGATGCACCAAAGAATCTTGCATCAAACTCATTTATGGTATCAAGATCCCATGATTTCATAAATCGTACAACTACTGACTCTTTAGGTTGTACTACTCCTTCAAGGCGTAGAGATTTGTATCTCTTTCTAAAACCAAGTTTCTCATATAGGGGTACAGCTTTAACTACACCATCAAGTAATTGTGTCATAATCCCTCTCTTCTCTAAATAATCGATTATGTGTTTCATCAAGATGGTGCCGTATTGTTGGTTTCTATGCTCTTTAATCACAATAAGGTTGCTAATGAAACCAAACCCATCATATGGAGCGGCACAGACCATTCCTATTTTTTCATCTTTTCTTTCTAAGATAAAACATCCATCTGGATCAAAATGCATAAGTTCTTCAAAATCAAGTCGAGTACTTGACCATCCTTCTTCAGAAGTCAGGTGTAAGATAAAATCAAGATCTCCAATCGTCATCCTTCTGATTTGCACAGTATCACGTATCTCCTTCATTTTTATATCAAAATCACATACATTTGAGAGAATCTAACGACGCAATCTTCTTTATACTAATTCTAGTGTTTCCTCACTCATTGTCGTGAATTCTATTTCTGAATATCTACGATTGCTAAACCAGAATAGACCAAAAGTGACCAGTGACATAATAATAGCAAAATACATTGTTGAAACGTAATTTGGCCAGATTGAATAAATCAATGCCGCAAGAATTGGTCCAAAAACTCCTGATAATGAGATCATCGATTGAAGAAGTCCTGATGCGGTGGATCTATCAGTATTATTCTCTGTCACACTCTTAAGAGATCCTACGTAGATGCATGCCCACGAGAATCCTAGAAGTATCTGAGTTGGTAAGATTTGGATGATATTTTGTGCAAGTAGAAATGTTGCGAATGTTATAGCTGATACAATCAACCCGATAGATATCAATCTCTTGCTTTGAATCCTATCAGTGATAGATGCCATGAATATGACTTGTGATATTGCATTTGTTGCCTGAACCATTGCTATTGTAAACGCATCTCCTCCAATATCATAGAGAAATAGGGGCCATAATGTCCAGATGGCCGATGCGCTGCTATGCCGGACGAGTATGACCATGAATACAGGCATATTCTTCTTAAATGTCGCTACTGGGAATAGCGGCACCTTCATATTTGTTCTCGGAGCTTTTGGAAGTGTTAATGCAGATCCAAAGGCAATGGTCATGAATAATGTAGCCATAAGAAATGCGTTGTATATGTTGAAAGTTGCTGCATATCCTGAAAATAGAGTTCCTATACCCCATCCTGCTGACCCCCATGTTGCATATCTTCCCATCTTCATTTTAGACTCATACGCATAAGCAGCTAGAGCACCAGGGTACATTCCAACACAAAATCCATTTGCGATTCGTACAAGAAGTAAAACAATTAGATTTGAAGAAACTAGGAGCAGAGCAAAACTAAACATAGCTAAGAGTAGTCCAACACGAATCACTATACGTCGACCGTATATATCTCCGGCTCTCCCGAAAAGATATGATGCGATGAACGAAGCAGAAGCATATCCTCCGACAATAAGTGCGATATAGATTTCAGAGATTCCTAGAGTTTCTCTAGCTAGAAGCGGAACATAGGTGACCGCTGATATCATTGCAGCTCCAGCCATAACTTGGATTACTTCTGTCTTCACGTAAGAATCACTAATGAATCCCTCAAGAACCACCTTTTCAATAATATGATATAATCAAACTCAATCCGCTGCAAAAGCTTTTGTTCTTTCGATGGAAACATTACACAGATCATAACTAGGACGTGAATATGTGGTAAAACTCTCCCCAAAAGTCAAGTTTATCGCAATTACGGTTGATGAATTATTGCTCGTTCCTATTCTTATTGTTCTTGCATATTATTTTGTTCCAGATTTATTACTCTTTACTATAATTGTATCCATCTTGGGCGCTATCATCTTCGTAGCCATCAAGTATCAGCTAGTATATGATGCCTTGCAAGATGGTTCCTACTATCTATATGATATGCAAGGTATTAGATGCATGGCCATTGAAGATATCACTCAAAATTCCGGAAAGGTAAAAATTGGAGCTGAAATCTGGCAGGCTAGAAGTCATCTTGGAGATATTTCATCTGGAACAGAAGTTGTGGTTGTTTCCCGTGAGTATATGAAGGTAATAGTGAAATCCTATACTGATGGAATCTCCTAAGAGGAAAGCACTCTTTCCAATAGTTTGAGTGCTATTTCCACATCATTGAGATTGATTGTTTCAAAGCTACTATGAGTGTATCTACATGGTATAGCTATGACCGCAACAGATTGCCCATAAAGCGCAAATTGAACTCCGTCAGTTACATAATTATGATAGATGGCTCTCTGGATAGGTATCTCTTCCCTCTCTGCAGTCTCTAATATAATTTTAACAAAGTCATGAGCATAATGCATAGCGTCATCCTTAATTACAATAACAGGCCCTTTTCCCAAACTTATTCCTACCTCTTGGTTTGTTCCAGGATAATCATCAGCGAATCCAATATCAAGGATAATTACATGGTCCACAGCTAGGTCTTTAGCAATTGTTGCTGCTCCTTTGGCACCCAACTCCTCCATGACTGTAGATACAAAGGTGACCTTAGGTCTCTTCTCTGATGAAATAGATGATAACCTATAAGCTAATTCTACCATGAGTGCAAGGCCAATTCTGTCATCCATAGATTTTCCACTTACATTGTGTCCGACTGTTTCCACCGGCGCAGCGTAAATGATTGGATCTCCAATATGAATTCCATGAGATTCTACTTCTTCACGGGATGATAGTCCAATGTCGAGAAACACTTCTTCATATGTTGGAATTCGTGATTTTCCTTCAGGTCCTGCAAGGTGAGCTGTCTTCACTGCGAAATATCCTGGGATGAATCCATTATCTGCCATCACCAATACCCATTGTCCCGGCAATAGTCGTAGATCTGGCATGTACCCCTGTGTGTTCCATTTGGCTCTGATGAATCCCTTCTCCTCTATACTGCTGACCAAGAATCCAACTTCATCTGCATGTGCTACTATTGCATAATGTTCTCCATCTCCCTCCATCCTTGCGATTAGATTGCCAAGTTTGTCCCTTGATACATTGTCGCAGTAATTCCCAAGTTCTCTCTCCATGATATCCTGTACTAAATTCTCTCTTCCCACTGGACTTGGTGTCGCTGAAAGTGTCTTGAGAAGATCTAGAATGCGCTCTGACATTGTGAAAATACCCTATCTGATATAGTGATTTGACACTTAAGCATCTACCTCTCTATGCGGCGTAATACTTTAGTGTCGGTTAGAGCAAATTTGCAATAATGGTGATATGACTGATAATCACAGTAACTACAATAGTGGTGTTGGTTATTGGTATTCTCTCATTAGCCTTGGCTCTATATGGTGGTATTCTCTCAGTAAACATTACTGAAGGTCTACGGGGGACAGAGGAAGATGTACATACATCTGAGCAAAAGTACTACTTGCTTAGCATGATTGGGGTAATTGTTCTTCTAGCAAGATTACTTAATGTACCGCTCTTCTTTTGGATGCTCCAGTCACTTGTCCCTTATTGCCCAGGAGCGATGTGTTCCTATGGTGTGATCAATGTAGGTACTCCGTATTCCTTCATTGCCTTAGTTCTCAAACTCATTCTTCCATTCATCTATGGTGTTTGGTTAATCATAGAAGTCGCCAATAGAAGTCAACCGTTTCTTCCATTTATCAAAGATCTTGCGCTTACTTTTCTTATCATATTACTCCCTTTGGTTTTGATTGATAGCGCTGTTGATGTGCTCTTGATTGCATCCATTCGTCCTATCTATGCTCCATGTTGTTCTAGCATCTATGATGTGAATCCTCCATTCTCTCCATCCACAATATTTGGTCCTCAATTCGGCATGATGGTTGTAGTACTCACAATTATCCTCTCACTAATTCTAATTGTTGTACAATGGTCTGAAAGTAAGACCAAATATCTACCAATTTTGTCTCTATGTCTTTCCATGATGGTTGGTATTCTCTATACTGTGACCATCCATGATACTCTTGCTCCTCTTGTTTTAGGTCTATCAACTCATCACTGTCCATACTGTCTTTTTCAGGAGTTCCCCGACACAGCTTTCTTTGCCGCTTTATTCTGGATTGGCATAGCCTCCGCTGGATGGCGAGTCATTTTAGAGAAGATATGGCAACAGAGGCAATTACCCTCTGAGAGTATCAAAGGACTCACCAATTTGCTACTTAGAGTATCCTCGTTATCACTACTTTTTAGTATGGTGAGTCTTGTTTCCCATCTTATTGTTTCACTATAATCTTTCAGTTGGATTTGACAATCTCGCCATCATGCATCATGTGACAAATATCCGCCCACTCCAGAACCATCTCATCATGAGAGGCGATAATGATAGTGAGTTTTCTTCTGTCGACCATTTCTCGCAGTGTTGTAAGAAGCTCTTTTGTCAGAGTCTCATCAATGGATGCACTTGGTTCATCCGCAATCAAGATCCTTGGATTATTCATCAGCGCTCTGGCAATACCAACACGTTGGAGTTCTCCTCCACTTAGCTCAGCTACTGGGAACTCCAGTCTATGTTCAAGTCCAAGAGCCGCTAGTTTTGATCTTGCAAGGTCTTCAGCCTGTGATTTGGCTTGATCAGTGCAGAGTAATGGCAGAGCAACATTTTCTACTGCTGTAAGTTGAGGAATTAGATACTGATTTTGAAATATGAATCCAATCTTCTCCCGTCTTAGTCTTGTTCGATATACCTCTGAAACTCTAGATACATCTTCCTCTTCAAGGTAGATTTGACCCCTGGACGGCCGTGTGAGAAGACCAATGATACTAAGTGTGGTGCTCTTGCCCGAGCCACTAGGACCTCCTAGCGCAGTTATAGTCCCCTCCTCAATTTCTAATGTGATATTCTTAATGGCATTTACCTGTCTTGGGCTGTTTATGTGATACGTCTTGCAGATATCTATCATCTTGATCATTGCCAAAATCCTACACTCCCCTTAGCACTATATCCGGCTCAGTTATTGCATTACGCCAGGCTGGAACTACTGTGGCAACTAATATTGGCACTACCCCAACTGCATAGACTGTGAATAAGACCTGTAATGAAATCGCTAGAGGGATTCCTCCAGGTAGTAAAACAAGACTCCATCCTAGAATAAATCCTGCTACAAGGGGGGCACCAAATACGAAATCATAGATAATCGCAAAAGAAATTCCTAAACTTACTCCTAGAAGACTCAGAGTCATACTCTCAAGCATCCGGATTTCAAGAACGTCAATTGTATCAAATCCGAGTGCCTTCAATAATCCGACTTCTCTACGAGCCTCTTCAGAACCAGCACTTGAAGCTGCAAATGCTAGAATGAAAACTCCCATGAGAACTATAACCCAGAGTAGTGCTGTGAATCCAGCTCGCCCAGTATATGCTTTTAGCATAGAGTCACTAATTGCATCACGGCTCAAAATTCGCCCATCTGGAAATCTTGTGTCAAGGCGAAATGCAACACTATTTAGATCAGAACCATAATCTGTCCAGACTGCAATATCTGTGCAAGTGCTATTCTCAAATCCCAATACTTCACGAGCACTTTGAGAATCAGTGAGAATCATATCATAGCTATAAATCTTGGATGCGCTATCGAATATGCCAACGACTTCAAACTCTATTAGATTACCATCATAAGTGATCAAAGAGAGTTTCGTTCCAATTTGCACTTGTTGTGGTATTGCTGAGGTAGCCATCAAATCTACTATTCCTTGACCAATTATCATCTTATGATAGTCCGAACAATTCAGAAACCGACCATCTCCAATAATATTTGTGCCGGTAGATCCTGTGGCATTTCCATATTCTGTGGCGTTAACACCCATTATCGTCAGCAAAGCGCCTCCTCCAACATCCGAGTATCCCCAGACTCTAGGTGTTGCTAGTCGAACTCCCGTTGTTTCTGATGCATTTTCTATCCAAGAAATTGGAATTGGTACTTGACGCCCGCCAATTATTTTCTGGAGAATTATATCTGGGCCTTCTTCAAGAGAATTTTCTACATCCAAGACAACTCCTTCTCTGATGAACTCCACAGAGCAAAGAAGAGTTGTCGAGATAATCAGTGCCAGGACGAGAGCAAGACTACGGGTTCGATATTTCAAGACATTTCCTAGAGCATAATCTGCTAAATTATTGTGTTTTCGAACTCCCATAGCTTTTCCTTCCTAATATCAATATGATACCCAGTGGGATTATTGCAAAACATAACGCAAGCAGAATCGAATTTGTATCCAGATATGAGATACCATATGCCCATCCGCTCTCGTTTAGATTCTCCAATGCATTCACTTCCCCCTTGTTCTGGAGCGTGTTTCCTACATAGAGTGAATACCCTCCAGGAACATCTCCAATCAGCCCAAAGGGTGATTCAAGACCTGGGGCTCTGATATAGTATGAATCTTGCATTATTCCTGGTCCCAGATCCGTGAATAGCCATGCAGGAGGATCATAAGTTTTCTGAAATTCTACTACAAATAAAATATTGAATACTAAAGATAATCCGATGATGATAGGCAATATCCTTCTCTTCTGCAAGGTAAAGCACCTACTTCATGACCATACGAATGGATTATCGATTATTAATCCCCCATACTGATTCAAAAAGTGACTCTCGCACATGTCTACCTCAGGGGTATCCTCACAGAGTGGAACAATTGTGGGTGTGTGTGTAGTAGGATTTTGATATTCTTCTGAATACGCCCAGATAATCATTGGATCATTCCAATCCATCAACATTCCACAGATGGGACATCGAACCTGTATACTCTTAATTGTTTCAATTTGAGATGTATCTTTTAGAATCTGAAATACTACTAGTGAAACATTAACACAACAATAGTGTGCTATTGTACCATTGTGAAAGACAAATGTTACTTCATGGCCAATCCTGCCTTGAATCTCAAGACCTGTATAATCACAATAGTGAATCACTGGTGTGAAAATGGCCGTATAGGTATAGATTCCGAGACAACACAAAATGATGATGACAATCTGCATTGCTTTGCGCTGCTCGGAATTCAATCCTTATCCTCCATTATTCTAAAGATTTGAATACACCAATCAGTGCGACAACTGCAATAACTGCACCTAATATTGTCTCCACAGTACGAGTATCCCAACAACGCATTGGATTCACGCAAACTGGCACGAATGTCCAGGGTGCAAGAGCTACTAAACATCCAAGAATTAGAAGTATAATATATAGAATTGCTTCAAGTTTCATTATGTTCACCTGTATTATGTTATATCGAGTTCAATTGAAAATGTCTGAGTGTCTGCTGAATTTGGAATTGCCGCTTTATCAAATGCTGTAATAAAAAATTGAGGGTCATCACCTACGGAGACAGGGCCAAACGTGCCAACCCATCTTCCACCTGCAATACACAAGCACGAATAGAAGGTCATATCCTGAATCGCCCAATTCGTACCATCAAGGGTGCTCGATAGCTGAGCTTTTGATACACCTGATCTATCTATGCAGTATATCACTACTCGAATGATGTCTCCATCTACCGGTTCAACAGGAAGTGTGTCTACCTCATAGATAAGCGGTCCATCCTTGTCCTCAAAGACAGCACTTAGGATTAATCCTGTAAGTATGACTATTAAGATGATACCAACTCCAATCAGTTTTGTTTGATTTTTCATCCTATTCCATACTTCCAGGAGTTTGTGGCTATCTCTCAGAGTTACAAGCAAGTTTAGAATCTTTTGGATTTTTGTCACAGACTGGAAAATCAAATCCCTTGCGAACTATGCCTTTAAGCCAATTGTTGCAAGTGGCATATCAAGGCAAAACTCTCTCTCCACTCGCCACGTACAAGTCTTAGCATCGAACGCTTCGGCCCAGGGTCCATAGACTTGCGAATTCTTGTAGTCAATAATCAGCGCCTCAAAGCTTTTTGAAATTCTCCAGACAAGTGAAATCATCTCTGAGAGGTGTGCTGACGGCAATCTTGCTGACCAAGCAAAGCCAGAATCAATCTTTCTAATATTTGAACCAAATGGGAATTTACTGGTAGAGAGATAAGAAATCAATCGTTTAGTGATTTCTTCATCAGCTCTAGCAATGATTAGTGGTGTATTATAGACATCAAAATGAGTCCAGTTGATGTACACTCTATACGATTCAATAACATCTCTCTCAAGTCGTTTCAATCTAGTAGATATTTTCTGTTGTATTCCCGGTTCATTCTTATCCATTCCCAGAGCTTCAATTATCTCGATATTTTTTCTACGTGCATTGGTACCAATCTCTTGGAGTATCTGAACATCTAACAAATCAAGGTCGACCAAGGAATCATCCATCGAATGGCTCGTTAGGTTTGCAGCAATTTCCGAGGGACATGCTGCCCACCAATTCTCCCAATCAAATATCCACACCATTTTCTCAGGGTCCCATGCATCAAGTTTTGGTCTTGTAAATGTAGATCCGTATTCAGTAGAAAGAGTTGGAAGCTCTCTAATTTCGCTGACCAATCCCTCTCTCTTCATGGCATCAAATGCTTTCAAGAGATATGCTCTTGCACGATCTGGTTCTCGGAATTGTACCATGATACCTTGTTTCTCTCCTCCAAACACACGTGCTCTATAGGACGTATATGGATGTGCCTCACAAAACTGTTCAATCTTTTTCAAAGCATCATAAGTTTCTACCTTGAGTAAGAAATCATCAAGTTCGAGACCTATTCTTCGAGAACTAAGATTTGTATGAACACCAACGAAGACCTGTTCTTTTTGCAACGTTTCCAACCATGCACGAGCTGTTGGAGCCGATATTCCCACCTGTTTTGCCAGTACTAATGCTGGTGCGACAGGTTGCTCCTGAAGTGCAAACAGGAGCTTGAGTTTATCGAGATTCAATAGTTGACTTCCTTCTTTGATGTTAGATATATGCACTTACAGAAGGTGGAAGACCAGGCCCTCCTCCAGTTGGTGGATCAAAAATAATCTCATCAGTTATGTAGAGTTTCCCATTTCCTGCACCCATAACCGAAGCAAGTAGGGTGACTGTGTACCAGCCGCTCTCGATTGCCATGTCATAGCAATCGATATTGAGTAAGAATTCACTTGGTGTATTATAGATTGATACGCGTACACTGAATGTGAGACCTGATGGTAATTCAATCCAAATATTGAGATCAATCCTTGTAGGATTAGACTCAGTGAAACAGCATTCAACAAGAAGTTTGATATCATCCTCATATCCATCGCCATCAAGATCCGCATAGAATGCATCGGCTATCTGTATATAGTCTACACTTGCGATCCGTGGTTGCGCACTTATCGTTGGGACTATGGCTGAAAGCATCACAATTGATACCATGAGTATTGCAAGTTTCTTAATGTTCATTCTCTCCACCTATACCCAGGAATTGTGTTAGGATTTCAATACTGCTTATAAGTTCTCTTTATTTTAGAATTGCAATAGAATTTATAAGTCATGTTTCTTTTTTAAATCTTGACAGGTCGTATGATCTGCAAAGGTGAAACACATTGAAACGCGTTAGCACAATCCTCCTTCTCGGTCTGCTTTTGGGATTGCTTCTCCCGTCTGTTATAGTTGCAACACCCAATGTCATGATCATGAAGGGAGGTGGCGGTGGAGGACCACCAACCTCTCCATCCTTGGAAGTCGAGTACTACACAAGTTCAGGTCAAGATAAGTGGGCTGTTATAATTGGTATCAGTGATTATGATGGCCGTGCTAATGATCTCTGGAATCCTCATAATGACGCTCTTGAGATGCGAGCTATCCTCAATGCCTATGGCTACAACTGGGCTTACGCACAAGACAGTGCCGCAACTCGTGACAACATCATGATGCTTATGGACTGGTTGATAGCTCATGAAGGTCCAAATTCTGAGGTTGTCTTCTTCTATTCTGGTCATGGGTCTCGCACCAATGATGGTAGTTGGGACACTGATATAGAGAGTGATGGTTATGACGAGTGTATCGTTTCGTGGGATGCACGAGCTATTACTGACTCCTATATGTCTGGTAAGGTAGCTGAGATGGAATCAAACCAGATTGCTTTGGTATATTGCAGTTGTCACTCTGGTGGCATGTTTGACCAATCCTATGAGACACGTTCTGGTGTACTATATATCGGTGCAGCTGAAGCTGACCAATATGGATGGGATTACCAAGAACTTGAAAATACTCTATTCTTCTATTACTTTGGTGATCAAGGTCTCCTCAACGGTCCATATGACAATCTCCAAGATGCATTCTTCTATGCACAACCTCTTGTCATTGCTGAGCAACCTGATAGCTGTCCAGTTATGTTGGATCTATACGGACTGCCCTTCTATGTGAAGTGAAGGCTCTAAGCCTTCCTTCTTTTTTCTTTCTGACGTATTCTCTGGTTATTACTCTCCTATTACCTGAGCATATAACTGTAGATGATATTAGAATAGTATGGCATTATTTGACACACTTCTTGGATTTGTGATTGGATTAGTAATTGCCCTTGTCGTCTATCTCATAATGGGGATGAGACTACGACACAGGATAGCAATAGTTGAACAAAATTTCGCTAAGACTTGGGCTGAGCAGGAGTCTGCACTAAGAAAAGATGCTACCGACCGGAGTCGATATGTCCTAAAAGGCAAGATTGCAGAGCATCTAGTTCCTCTTCTTAGTGATATTTTCAGGTATGATCCATCAGATGCACGGTTTATTGGTGCACCTATTGACTACCTGATTTTTGATGGCTATACAGCTGTCAAGGATAATAATTCCGATGAACCAATTACAGTAATCTTGGCTGATGTTAAAACAGGAAATGCCCAACTCAATAGGACTGAAAAAAAGATCAAAGAGGCCGTGGAAGCAGGACGGATTCGTTGGGAGACCATTACACTTGACTTCTAGAGTCCTTTTATTTGGCAATAAATCACTAGAGAAGAAAACCTATCGTATCTCCAAATCTGGCATCATTCCATAATATTCTATTGTCTTTGTATAGTGGCGAATGACAATTATCAATCACAGAAGCATTCTTTCATAATTGCTCTCATAACTGCATCATTCAGCGTCTGTTCATCAGGTAGGCCAATAATCTTTGCATCACATATTTTGATTGTTGGCAGCATGAGTACATCCTCTATAACACACCCGCATTCATCTCTTGACTCAAAATCCACTTCCTTAATGGCCGTAGATTGAACTCCATAACTTGATAACAATCTCTCTAGAAGTTCAGAGGCTGCATCACAGAAGACACAAAGGTCTCCTTTGTACATAATGATGCAACTGCACTTACCACAAGGTGTCAATGCCTTAGTTTCAGGTACATTTTCCACTTCGGCTCTCATGCAATCATCTCAAGTATGTGTTGGTCTAGAGAAGATGTACGGATTCAAGGATCTATCTCTTACAAATCCATTACAATCTGTCTGCGTCCCAAAATATCATAGGAAATAATATAATATAACTATAAGGTGTGGGTATTACAAAATGTGAGATAGTTGTCACAGAGGTTACGTTGAACTAAACTCCTATTATAGGGCTGTGGTTGAATTATTTACCTTAGAGTGGATGGAACATTGCCCGATCCAGTTCCACCTTCTTGGTATGAGGTGAAACATCATCAAATCATCACGATATCGGTCAGTTTTCTTTTTACTCATTCTCACAGCAGCATTTCTTCCAGTAGAAACCATAGCAACTCAGACGGAGAATATGGTTCCTTCAATTACGAAAGTCACTTCAATATCAGTGGATAGAACTTGGGATACGATAAATCTCCTCTATGAGAACATGTTCCATGATCCGGTAGAAGTTGATGAAGAGATTGAGAATGTAGCTGAACTCGCCCCTAATCTTGTCGACTTGGAAGTAATTGGACAGAGCTATCTTGGAAGAAATATTACCTGTGTACGTATAACGAATGAATTAAACTCTATTCAAAAGGCTAAGACATTGGTAGTTGCGCAACATCATGGTCGTGAACAAATCACGGTAGAGATAGCACTTAGATTCATTCTCTATCTTGTAAATGGTTATGGTGTTGATTCTACAATAACAGAGTACATTGATACACAAGAAATCTATGTGATTCCCACGCTCAATCCTGATGCACTAGATGTTGTGGTCAATCAAGGAAACCATTGGTTGAGAAAAAATCTCCGACCATATGACAATGATGGTGATGGCTTATTTTCTGAGGATGACGCAGAGGATGTCAATGCTGATGGTCAAATATCTGAGTACTATGTCTACATCAAGGACTATCCTGAAGAGGTACCAGATATCTTGGATTTTGATTATTCCTATCGTGAAGGGATTGATAATGACGATGACGGATTATTAAACGAAGATGAAGTTGGTCTCGTTGATTTGAACAGAAATTATCCCTACTTCTGGGATGCAGGTGGTCCTGATAGTGAAGATATCACCTCACAGGTCTATCATGGTACCTCATCTTTCTCTGAACCTGAAACTCAGGCATTCAGAGATTTTGCATTACAACACAAGTTCGCAATGACTTATTCTCTACATTCTGGGACAAATGCTAGCTATTTCACAACGGATGAAGATGGTTATTGGTTGGAGCCAATCCTCTATTATAGTATGGCAAGTGATCTCCATGATATCTTACCTGATGGTTATTATTCTGGCATCCAGCTATATTCGCAAAGTATTGAGAGGTTCAAATCTGCCGTCAGCGGTGGCTGGGGTGAGTGGATGTATTATGCATGTGGAACTACAGTTCCAATTACCTTTGAAGTATATACCAACGCATCAGCGAATGTAAATTATGCTATGGGTGATATTATTTTAGACAATAGCACTCATATCATTCGGGAATGGCGGGATATCTATGGTTACTTCAATCCTAGTGCGGAGTATATCGATACCCTTTGGATTGAATTAAAACCTGCATTTGACTATCTCCTAGAGATGGCTCCACGAACCGTGCTAGACCCTCTTGGAATTTCTGGTGGAATAAATGCTGGTGAAGAGGTGTATTTGACTATGAGTATGGAATGTCTTAGTCCTCGCCTAGGCACCAAAGATGGAATTTTAATCCTTGATGATGAAGGAAATGTCCTTGATTCAACAATATCCATCGGGGCTGGCCAAACACTATCAACCCATCCCTCCTTTGAACTTCCGGAGGACCTTGATTCTCAAGGGTATATCATTTTGATGGGAAATAATTATACAGGATATACTCAATTTGTCTTATCAATTGGAACTGCGTTGCCATCACTCACATTGATTCTGGTCCTTGGAGGAATTGGGGTGACACTAGGGGTGATTGCCTTGGTGCTTTTTGTTTACCGATTAAAACATCGCTAAGATATTTCTATGTGGATAGAGATCTCGTGTCCCTGTACTTTATATCACAAACGTTCAAGTTAATACTCCAATCAGTCTAATTACTTGAAGCAAGGATGCGTGATTAATTCATGCACGAAGACCCCTCACTTAACCCTGACACACTTTTACATCGAGCAAGACGTTTTCGTGAGTTTGGTGAACTTATTGCTGCAAAGGATACTCTATTGATGGCAATTAATGGAGATCCTTGCTTTGCAAAGGCATGGTCCCTTTTAGGTGAAGTCTATGAAGAGTTAGGTAACTTGAAAAAGGCTCAAGAATGCTATAAAACCGCATTTTCCAAAGATACAGATTGGTCCGATCCTCTTGCTAACCTTGGTCTATTAGAATTCTCTCAGAAATTATATCAAGATGCAGTAAAAACATTGAAGATGTATGCAGAACTCGGTGGAAACGACATTAATGTACTTCTCACATTGGCTCGTTCTGCTTTCAAATTGGAAGACTGCAAGACTGTCATTGCGGTTACTTCACAGATTATTGAAATGAACGAGGATATCTATGAGGCCTGGGAGTTGCGTGGTTTCTGTCATGCTAAGATGTCTAATTACAGCTCTGCGTTAGTTTCTCTAAATCTGGCACTTGAGCTCGATCCGCGTTCAATTACAGCACTTAATGGTGTTGGAGACCTCTGCTATGAATCAAGAAATTATGAAGGAGCTGTGAGTTTTTATTTACCAAGTGTTGCTAAGAGAAAAAAGCAATCTAAAGTGTTGTTTAGGCTAGGGACATCTCTGTGGTTCCTAGGTCGATGGAGTGATGCAATCTTATACCTCGAGGAGTATACTAAACTAGTTCCAGAGGATGCGAATGGATGGAATAACTTGGGTGTTGTATTGCGTGAAAAAGGCGAGGTGACCCGTTCACTGGAATGTTATAAGCACGCACTCAAATTCAATCCCGCCCTTGAGGTTGCTAAGAAAAACATGAATACTGCTATGAACAAAGAAGTTATACTATGAGACACGAAGCCGATGAATGGATAGATTGAGATATTCCTTGGCTGCAAAAGTCACATGAAATAACTTCTAAAGGTCAGATTATCCATGTACTTCAAAAAAATAATAGGTCGATCTTGTTACTTATCTCCAGTGAGTAAAGACTCTGCAGAGAGTTGGGCTAAATGGGACAATGACTTGGAGGTTGGCATACCACTTGGAAGCGAGCCTTACACTCCGACAACACTTGAAAGTACTCTAGAGGCTATTGAAGCTATTATCAAGGATAAAATACATGGATTTGATATCCTTGAAATGGAAACAGATCTTTTAATCGGACGTTGCTTTTTAGGAAGTGTAGACCTTGTCAATCGAAGTGCCCGTCTAGGTATAGTCATTGGTGAGAAGACCCATTGGGACAGAGGTTTTGGCACAGAAGCCCTGCAACTTCTACTAGACTATGCGTTCAATATACTCAATCTCAATAGCGTTAATCTTGGTACTTACTCATTCAATGAGCGAGCAATTGCTTGTTACAAGAAAGTGGGATTCAAAGTGATTGGTCGCCGAAGAGAAGCTCGGATTATTGGAGATACAAAATATGATGCTCTAATGATGGATATTCTAGCCAGTGAATATGAAACTGTCTTTCTCAAGGACTTACTTCCCCCAAAGTAATCCAATTATATAGAATCCATAAAATACCATTTAGTTATATGCTCATTTGTTTTTACATACTGATGAGGTGTATCTATGGAGCGCTCAATCTATCATAAATACATGTATACACTTGCCGCTATATGGAATTGGATTCTTGCTGTTAGTTTTCTGATTCTTCCTCGAATTGATATGGCATTTTTCTCTCTTGCTGGACCTATCGAGGCTCCTCCAAGCCTGTTGTGGTTTGATAGTCTCTTTGGTATTGTCTTTATCATTGGACTAGGTTGCTATTTCATCAGCAGGAATATAACCGATAATCATGATCTCATTAAGGTGTGTATCTGTGAGAAGATGTGGGTTTTTATTATTGGTATTGCCTATTTTCTCATTGAACATGCGTCAATTCTTGTTGTACTAGTCGTTTCTGGAGACTTTCTCTTTGGTCTTCTCTTCCTAGAGGATCTTAGAGTGATATCCAAATTATCCAACTAAACGTTGAGGTACCTCTTTGCACAGCGGATTCTTATTGACAGCTCGGAGCCTCCGAGATATGAGGTTATCATCGCTCGAGATGATATATTACTAGAGATTCAAATTGAGATGATGCATTGACACGTCAGAGGACGGAAATCACAGAGCATAATTTACTTGGATTGATTGAGATCCGTAAAGCGATGGAGTATGTAGAAGAACTTCGAAGAAAAGGTATTGATGCAAAGATTGAGGTGGAAGATAAGAAATCAGATCAATCTAGAATAATAATTCTCCACTCATTCAACGAACTTCAAGAATTCATTAGCCAACTATTCACAAGGATGTTGGTGGATGGTATCTCTTCTTCAGTTCCTCTTGACGATTTTGAGCAAATTGTATCCGAGGTTTCTACAAGCTTGGTTGATGAGTCCAAAGATATAACTGGAAAAGTAATTCTGTAATGCCAAATACTTTCTGTTTATATCAAAGATATACACCCATCAATACATGGATAGTATCTTCTCTCTTCAAATTAATCAAATCGTTCTCAGTCAACTCTACATAAATTCAGTCAAACTAGATATTATCTTGAATTTTTTTAAAGAGAAGCGGGAGCATGACCTTGAACCTATACCAATCAAGAGACTTGATGATAATCTCGTAGCTACAGATGGGCATACACGATTACTTGCGTGGTATCTCAATGGTTACAAAGAAGTTGCCTGTGCCTGGGAAGATGTTGAGTTGGATTGGGATGCGTATAGAATCTGTATCCAGTGGTGCAGAGATGAAGGGATTGAATCTATCGCTGACCTACAGGATCGAATTGTTGACACTGAAGCTTACCAACAGCTTTGGCTTGATAGATGCAGAATCATGCAAGAGGAACTGGAAGCTAATAGAGTAAAACAATCGAAATAATTGCCCTCGGTATAATTCAGTCTTACAAAGCAATTATCCTGTCAACCAATCCCTGATTACAGTAAATATTCCTTATGAAGAGAGTTTCTCCTTGATTTGATTACCAAGCTCGCTCAATCCGCTTCTCAACCGACTCAAAAGATCTCGCATTTTTTCTCCTAACCAAATCAGACTATCTTTCAGATGTGAACCCAATTTCTTGAGTACATCCGGAGCGTATTCCGGTTTTAGCCAAAGAAAGAACAAAACGAAGAAAACAATGAGTGTGACGCTTGCAACGATTGCAGGACCGGTGTTTAGTGGTATACTCTGATTAACTGTAGTATTAGTTGTTTCAGTTGTTGTTTGTGTTGATGATGTGGTTCCAGATGTTGTTGGATTGGTTGTAATAGTGGAGGTGACAATTAACCAACTCGTGATGGCATATCCCTTATTACAGGTCGCGGTAACAGTGAGATTATCACCTACTACGGCAGAGATATTGAATGTATCAGACATACCCCAATTCTCTGATTGACTGGCATATGTTTTGTTTAGTACAGAGATAGTATTCTTGTAGATTTCAATCGTTTCAATATAGTGAGTCTTTGTGTTTGCGACATAGTGAGATACATTCACTGTAAGTTTCTGTGACTGAAAATCATATATGAGTATC
The DNA here is from genome assembly GCA_016839245.1 of Candidatus Thorarchaeota archaeon. Next base: position 17,766 of record JAEOUN010000015.1, on the reverse strand, counting down.
ATATCTGATGGCTCTGAAGCCAATCCTGTTGGTGTAATGACAGAACTCGCACATACTATAACTGCAATTACTATTGCCAGGTGCAGAGTCTGTCTCTTTGCAGCCATTGTATCCCACAATGGGATAGTCACTATTATGTTATAATAAACATATTTTAGCTGGCTATTGGAGAATTGCAATCCGTCCGTATTTGCTTACATTAAGCTGTAATTCATCTTTGAATATCGAAGCGTATGCAGTTTCAATCCTAATCAATTCTCCTTCCTTAACCTGCCTTATCATATTATCCCACAAAATTAGCTTGACCGATGCTGAATCATCTTTTAGCATAATATCAGCAACTTGGTGATACTTTCCATCTCTCTTGGAAAAGACCTCCTTCGGTTTAGATATGCTCTCAATTGTACCCTCAATGATGTATCTACGGTCTTCTTCGATTGCATCCACAATCGCAGTTATCTCATCCTTGCAGTTATGATCTAAGAATAATTCATATGCTCGTAATTCGAACATGGGTGCCCATCTAAAGATACCATATTGTCTGAAACCTAGGTGCTCATAGTATTCCTTTGTCCTAGTGTTCCATTCTGGTGTGTCTAAGGTCCACTTCTTTGCCTGTGGATATCTTGCTTTGATCAACTCGAAGGATTGTGTGCCAATACCGCGTCTATGATAATCTGGATCTATGAAGACATTGAATATTTCATAATGATGTTCAGTCATCTTATAGACACTTGTTCCTCCTACTATCTTTCCATCGTACAGAATTTTTAGATAATCGAAGAATGTTTCCTGTATTGATTTTCTATGGTATTCGACGGAATCATACCCTGGTGGACCCCCCTTCCCGGGAGCACCAACCTCTACGTCTGAGTCAAAGGCTCGTTTTGAGATGTCTGCTAATACCTCTGCATCCTTTGGCACTGCATGCTCAATTGATATCTCATTCATTCCAAATCCTCGCAATCCGATAACGTAACTACTTTTACTTCTATGATAACTCCCTCTCTCGGTCTTTGAGAGTATTCTGTTATGTTTCACCTGTTGCTTCGTGTTTGAGATAGCTGTGTGTCATCAATCGATAAGCATATATCGTGTCACATACTATATCGTACCACATACTATACTGAGGTCTTACTCAAAGAGACCATCATGGATGAATTTCATAGGGCGTGAATCATCATGGAGGAAAGTAAGAACGGATCAAAAGCTGGTCGATTTTTCACTACGAAAACTTGGTTGATACTATGGGGAATTGTTTCAACTGCTGTAGTCATTGTATGTTATCAAGTCCGTCCGAGTGTTGAATTTGTAAATGAATTTTCTACTCTCGTTAATGCAGTGAACGTAATAGGCTATGTATTGATAGTTGGAATTCCTGTATTCTTACCTGCAGGTATAGTCTTTGGTACATCAAATGGGAAAGAGTATATCTCTGCATTATTGAGATCAGGAAAGAATCCTATTGACGTATTTCTTCGATGCTTGTTGAGAATCTACGCTCTGATACTGCTGTTTAGTCTATCCGTTTCAAGTGTATTGTTTTATGAACCTCTTCGATTGGGAGCACCATCGATTGTTTATCTTCTTCCAGTATCTATTGCCACATTCATCGTTTCACTTATTCTGGCATCGATTGGTGTAATCTTTGTGATGATTACTGATGAACTCATAGTTTCTACGTCCATGGGATGCGCGTTAACTATCGGACTTGCTCGTTTGTTTGGTTGGAACTCATGGGTATTGTGGCATTCAGTAACAAAGAATCAAGCAATACTCAGCCCCTCTAATCTAGTTAAAATCCTAGCAAGCATGATTTCCGATTATAGTCCTGATAGCCATTATTCATTTGAGTCATATCGTGTCTTTGGATTCACAGCCACAGTGGACTCGATCTTACTTGTCCTTGCCTTTTTTGGATCTATAATTCTCATTGGATTCATTGTTAGTATTAAGATACTACAACGAAATGTTCTCACGTGGGAAGAGGACAATAAACTCAGAAAAACAGGAATCTGGGAGTCTGAACACGAATATAAGCAAAAGATAGCAAAAATCCGACGCAGACTAGTGAAACGAAGTTCAATACTTGTGAGTCTTATCATCATCGTGTTGACTATTGCAACAATCTCCACCAATTCTTACGCAAGTATAGTGATTGAAAATACTACAATCATCTTCCACGAAAGCCCAGAGAGTGGAGAAAGAATCATTCTAGGCGATTGGTATATTTTCTCATGTGATGTCCAACCTACGCAATATGGATTGCCCAATATTCTTCATGATAGCCTTCAAACTGAAGACTGGATGACACATGGCTGTCCTGATGATTTGTATGTCTTTTTTTCAATGCTAAATATGTCAACCTCTGAATTCCAAGGTCTCAATGAAACTGAAAGACGGACTCAATGTGATTTTATAAATGTGACATCTGGATGCTTTGGTAGAGGTGGAGCTGTTAATCTTGGTTCATACTATGGTCCCTTCACGTACGTACTAAAGATAATTGCCGCAGAAAATGAAACAACATCTGGATTCATCTATTCCATAATAAATCTCTATCAAAGTCCCACGTTCTAATTACTCAATTGTTCAGAAACAGAAGAAAATCACTTAATTTCTATTTCGGTGAAATGTATGCAGAAGACTTGGTTGCACCGATTCACGGATTTCCGTGCTTTACTTGTTTCATTGTTTGCGGTTATGAATTGTTACTAGCTGGATGAATCTGATTATTTTGATTCTCTATTCTGAAAATCACACACCACGAAGGTAACGAAAGAAGGATTGCAACCAGTCCAATATTGATAAAATATAATCCAAGTATACAGAGCCAAAGGTAGTAGCAACCTAGGATGAACGGCCCTCCTAAAACTGTCCCCTTAACTACTGAATTCATATTCCTACTTGATAGTTCTCTACTGATGGGATTTATGCTTGTGACTGTTAAATAACTAACATAGCCCAGTGGAATCCAATAGAGGAACACTATTGGAATCGCGATCAGAAATAGATTGTTACTTAGTATTGGAGTAACTTGGCTCGTGGTGCTCCATATGAATGTTGTAAATATCGGAACAATACTCATTCCATATACAGTCATAGCTGGGCCTGCAAAAGTATTTTCAAAACTATAGTTCATCCAAGGGAGGAACATAGCTATGAAATAGAGAGAAACAGGAACAAGACTCATTCCACGACTACGATCCCGTCTAATTCCTGCGAAACTTCTCTTCATCCCCCCTTGAACTACTAGCAAAAGCAATAATGTAGCTCCTACTAATCCCAATATCTGTCCCCAGTCGAGAATGATCCCCCAAATAGTGAACTGAGGGTATGCAATCGAAATATGGACACAAGTTGTCCCGTCTGTTTCTATGAAGACATGAGTATTCTCTATGAAAGAAGCTCCCAGTGAAATGCTATATGCTGTGCTTCGAGGAACGAATAGATACTCTATTCCTTGCAATGGGAAATAGCCATTATATCTGGCTACATATCCACTCGTTCCTGCATCAATCCAAACTGTACAATATGCAAATGCAGGGGATAGATCTATAGATAGGCGATATGCGGATATTCTAATTTGAATACGAATCGAATCGCCAGATTCAAGTATGAAACCGATATTAAGCAAATCATCAAGCAAATTATTCCAGGATTCCCCAAAACCATCGGACTGGATGAACCAACCAGCAATACCCTCGTACTGTCCTGCAGTAAGATAAAGAGTTTCATTTGATGTTCGTGGAACAAAAATGGAGGCTTCTGTGGTGTTGCTGTTACGAGATAATTCTATCGCAGGACTACAACCAAATTCCCCATTCACAGTTTTATGATTTAGTTCACGTAGTGTACTCATATATGGATTAACCAAGAGACTCTCTCCATCCGGCGCCTGCATATCAAATGTAACCGGGTATAGATCCTCATTAGATTCAGCAGTGACTAAAACCGCACCAATTTGGATGAGGGACTTTTCTGATGCAGCGACCTTGACCAAAATATTGGAGCGAACAATCCAGCCCGAACCAAGATTATAGGTTTCATGAAGAGATGACTCTGCCACTAAAGATATGGAATCCATTTCTTCTAATCGTGCAGTATTATTCCATACTTCATTGTATTCGTCATCAGGCCATGCTGTGGGATATACATATAGACTTACATTAGCTGATCCCATAAGAGACCTAATGTTAATTGAAACAGTCAATTTAGAGTAGTTCATTAGAGGTAGAGTTGGATTTCCATAGAATTCCACCAATGAAAATTGCGAGTATGTACTAGTCAGCTCGACAATACCACTAAGTTCTACATTGACGCCAAATTCGTCATTATGGACTTCACAATGCTGACTATCATAATACCAGTCCGCACTTGGATCATTGACTGTCCCATTATAGATTATTATCTCTCTCTGAGCAGCACAAGTTGTCTTACTAACCGTGTATCCTGTTGTTCCTCCCATTTCACTCTCTTCTACTATCACAACCGGTTCTACTGATTTGTAGGAGTATGAAACAAAGGAAGCAACTATGATAAGAACAATAGAAACAAGGGCGATTGCTATTCTTATCCTTTCTCTATTGCTTTCAAAGTATCCCACTTCAACCACAAGAAGATAGAATATGAGCTACCTCATATATTTGCTTGTTGTTTGTAAAGTGAAAGAACATATCTTCTCTGGGGAGTAAAGAGTTGATCGATCCTACTTTAGAGGAACATAAGCGCTGCTCTTTGTAGCACCAATTCCCGGATTTCCGTGCTTTACCTGTCGTATCGGATTTGAAAACTTGAATATACATTACCAAGATCAAGAATCTCGACATCTTAAAGTCGGAATTTGTTTCTCCGCAAATCCTCTCAACCTATATATTATCACTTTGATTTTCTTCATTCATGCTTCTCCCAAGCTTATTCCACCAATTATTAGTTTGGATTTGTTTGCGTGCTAACAAATCCATGTATAGAATGACACTAAAGACAAAAAAGACAGGACTGAGTAACAATTGATTAATTGCAGCTGGAATTAGGGTCATCCAAACCGAGAATCCAAAAAACAGCATTAATGCGAAGAAGGAAAGAACTCCTGTCAATGAACCAAGTACAATCATCATCAAGAGAATTCCTTTGAAAGTGTGCATTGCATTTCCACTGGTCAATTCCCATGATTTTCTCAGAGAATCCACAGCACCCAAGTTTTCAGCAATTGCCACTACTGGAGCTGCAGCAAAACGAACAGAAATGAAAACGATTCCTGATATACAAATCAATATTATTGGGAGAAAATTTCCCAATGCATTTAGATACGAATATGGACTTATTGGATATAATACTATTCTTCCTTCGACTAGTAACAATAATATCGGTAACGAAATCAAGAGCATCAATAAACCAATTATTAGCTGTATGGTAATAAGCGAACCTGCTCTGCTTCTAGCGTAAATTAGGCTCTCTTTTGCATTACTCATTGAGGGATTCTTGTAAATATCCAGTGTGTATTTAATCGCACCTCCACCAAATGTAGCAAAGATGATTATTCCCACTAAATAAAAAAACAGATTTAAAAAAATCTGACTATTGGAAAATCCAATTAAATTCAGAGATATAGTAAGAAACGAGAATGGATCAGTACCTATTGTAGCAGTGTAGAAAGGGCGAATGAACGGAGATGAAGAAAAAAAGATGAGATCTGCAGCAAGACCCATGAGAAATTGAAAGAATCCTATCATCAGTATGTAGACTCCTAGTCTGGCGGAGTACAATTTTATAGTCCTAGAAACAATCATGGTCGTACTCACTACAAAGTCATTATTGATAACATCAACTACATCAGGAGTCCTATCCGGTTCTTTTTTCATTCATTCATATCCCCCAAACTTCAATAGGAGTTCACTATTGCAATACTTTTGAATTCTTGATTGAAGATGATAGACAGCTGCAGGTTTTTATTTTGTGTTGTTTTCTATGGTGTCATCCTTATGGAAGATAATATGATAGACCAGAAACCGTGAGAGCGGCAGGATTGTTGTGATTGCTATGTGCAGTGAGTTGATATTCACCCCCAAGATCTGCGATTGTGACTTTTAGTGCGACCTTGAAGACATATGAATAATCTTGCTGCAAATCTACAGTGAAGCTTTTCTCAATGGTTCTTGTAATTGTTTCTTCAAAGTTTTTCCAACCCGAGCTAGTTTCTAGGTATCCCATCCACGCTTCCTTCTGTTGAAGCAAAGAACCAGTAGAACTCCAAATCTGATAGACTACTCTTAATTCGATTTTGGAGTACCAGTTGTAAATGCCAGTACCACAAGCAAGGCGATAGTCAAGAGTCCAAGTAGACGACATACACCAAGTAGCTGTCACACTTTGAGTAACTGAATTATCAGATCCTATCCACGCGAGTGCATCCGTACCCCCAGTATAAGTACTCGGCCATCCTAATTCGTGTACCTTCAATTTACACCATCCAGAGGTTTTCGAGGCAGATGTTTCTATTCGTGCATCTTCCGTGCTTGTGCCATCGTATTCATATGGAACGCTAAATGAGTATCCAAATGCTGAAATAGGCATTGCTTGAACACAAAGCAAAATAAAAGATACAAAAACTATAACTGATATTCTTTGACCTAATTTCAATGTACTTTTTCCCTCATTACGATTATTCCTTTATCGAACACTTATCACGTCCGATAGGTTATTTTCCAATGATTTTGCTTATATTTTTTTGATTAAAAAAATGTTGTATGAAAAGTTGATGAAGTAATACAAAGCAATGTTATAGCATCCTGCTATGGAAAGGGCTGCCTACTCCTGAGTCTATCTTGGAATTCATCGAAGAAAAATTGGAAGAGAAAAAGAGCCCATAAGGCTTCTTTTTCGATATACTCACTTTTACTTAAGCGGAACGTACGCAGAAGACTTTGTAGCACCAATTCCCGGATTTCCGTGCTTTACCTATCTCATCGATAACGAAAATTATCAACCTGTGACCTCATCTCTCAATGTATAATCCCATACACGTTTGAAGTGACTTCTTTTTTGTCTATGATCAACTACTGAGAAGTTTACATTCAATTCTCTTAACCGACGAACCAAGTCATTTGGAATACCAATCATTGACTCAATCGTACCAATACCAATGTTCAATGTAACTGCAGATTCTGAATCTCGTTCCCAATCATCTAAGGTGTAGCTCATTCCAAAATTAAAGATACCAACATTCATCGACATACTGTTGTTTACAATGATGTATGTAGTGCGAGTTGATGAAAACCAACTTGGGTCCAAATCCTCTCCAGATCCTAACACATCACTATGACTCAAACTTGGTGAAATCATCAGTATATTCCTTTGTCCCCGACTATTGTGAATATATTCAGCCATTCTATGGATTAACCTAAAGCGGGGTCCGAAAATACATCGTACATATATCTCTGTATCTTCATAAGTTTGCCCACAAAGATTGTTGAAGCGATTAATTGTATCTGATCTGAAGCTACTCTCAGTAATTATCAAAATTTCACGAATTGCGCCTAATCCTCGAGTAAGAGTTTGTTGTAAGGAAAAACATGTCGCTTTCTCAACTAACTTCTCTACTTCTTCCTTTAGTCCTTCGTATCCATTTACTGACCTCTTTGCTTCGATTAGAAGGAATTTCCTAGTGTTTTGCGAGGCGCCATACATACAGACTCCATCAATTGTATGTTGACCACCTCCTGAATGATTTTGTCTTTGTACACAGTTTATCGTTGTTGTTGGCATATAGGTTCTAAAGCCTAGCAAAGAGAGAATCCACATACACTTACTTCTGAAATCTTCACCTACAGTATGTAGTTCTTCAGCCTGCAATTCACATGCCCCCTATAATCATGGATTCTATACATTTCAGAAAAGCTGAGAATGCTGAATTTTTCGTATAATAGTTTGGACATGAAATAATAATATTGGGGGAAAAAGTAACACTTACGGTGAAACCTTCAAATTTCAATATTAATCTATCAAGGGTACAATACCTCATTAGAAAGGATTGCATTTCCTTTGGTACTTCTTCAAGTGAGTATGGAAAATCAAAAGAAATCGTGAATCGCTCAGGAATTGGTAAGTGACCATAAACTCTGATTCCTCGAATCTTTAATGTATGAAAACAATGGTCAATATCTGAAAGAGATATAATAGGATAGGATCTTTCCTTATAGCCTCCCGATTTGATTTTTCTTAGTGCTTTAATGATACTATTCGAACCCGCTGGAGAGTGAATTCTAATTCTTGGAATTTTTCCGACTTCTTTTTCTACATCGAAGTTTAGAATAGGATATTTTCTAGAATTAAGATGTTCAACCAATAACTTAGGATGGCTGAAATAGAGATAGTGGATTGTTCCCCGTCCATCTCTTAGAAAATCTTGCAATCGCCAAACACTGACATCAGAGTCTCCAAGTCGTTTTCGGAGTTGTCTTCTGGATCCTATATTGTCCAAACCCTTGGTCTTGAGATATTCTTTGAGATCATTAGTCGACATATTGCCAATAATTGATGAAATCTGTTGTTGAGAGTCATACTCATCTATAAGATAATCAAGAGAATCAATATCATCTTCTCTGACTAATAGTATTCTTTTATCATTGGCAAGTCTTGATGTATCCTTATCAAATCCTCTTGCAACAACCACAAAGAGATCTGCTGGAGCAACAGCTAGCATTTGTTGGAATATTTTGATGTCTTCTCTGTCAACTTCTCTAAGTTTAATTTCTACAGCAACAGTTTTTCCATTGATATCAAATAAAGCATCATAAGGATACCTAGCTGTTGGTTCCACCTGGAGTCCATAATCTCTTATTGATTTTAATATTCTAATTGCTCTGGAATCTTCCCCCAATTGTATCACAATCCTTAGCTATAGTGGAAGCAAGATACTATTTCAGATTTATCAAATCAAATGCTACATTAATTCTTTTTTGTTCTTTAAAAACAAAACAATAGTAATCTAAGAATACGAAAAACATCTTTATTTCAGTAGTTTCTGGACACTTTTAGTATATTAGTAGGTATCAAATTTCTAGATTTAAACAATACAAAATTAATATGAAGGTTGAAAATTGAATATTACATGTTGACTATTACTTTCCTTCAATAAATTCCTTAAATGTTTGAATAAAATCTGAATCTATTTTTGACAAATCAAGATTTCTAAGTTTTCGATATGCTGTAAGACTTTTTCCCTTCTTTTCAGATTGCCTTCTGGAAATACCGAGTAGTTTCTCATAATCTCCCTGAATCATCAAAGTTTTTCCATTGACACCTTTTTTGGATTCAATTTTTTCATTAAAATCGTGAATTCTTCTTTTTTCTGAAAGTTTCGAACGTTCTGTTTCATCCAAGTCCTCGATGTTTTCAGATTCTTGGAATGGGTCTTCATCATACATCGCCAAGTAGGGAATATTAAATATATTGAGGATCGTCATAAAGAATGGAATCAGTGTTTTTCCTCCAGAGGCAATAATTGTAATCCCTTGTAGAGCCACATCAATGCCCATCCGTTCAGCAATTATGGGCAAGGTAAGCCGCTCTGTATCTCCTTCCACTAGAATAACCTTCTTTGAGAAGAAGATTTCACTGCGTGTTGGATCAATCTGAGAAATTAGTTTAAAATCATTATTTTCATCAGTGTCAAATATATCTTGATTTGTTTGGAAAATTTTTGTTGGATGATGTTTACTATCTCGATATACAACACATACATTTCGATACTCATGCATATCTATAAAATAAGGTGAGTGAGTACAGAGTAATATCTGTCGTTGCGAAGACATACGTTTCAGAATTGAAAATAGGTTTCTTTGAGCTGGGGGATGTAGGTAAATTTCAGGTTCTTCAATTGCGAGAATGAATGTTCTTTCAGATTCGCCAGAATTGAGAACAAGTCTCTTTGCGTATAATCTTAGAAGTGAGAGTATGAATAGTCTTTGAGCTCCATGCCCCTTATTATCAATTGTAGATATAACTCCATCATTTACTTTGATAATTGAACCAGAAAAAAGCAGTTTTTCCAAGGTTGGTAATTGAAAATTCAGATGGACTGTAACATCTGGCATATGCTCTTGGTAAATTTCTGTCATCTCAGATTCAAAAATACTAATTGCATCTGGTTCAATAACAGCTCCATCACTTCGAACTGGATTTAGTGCGTCATTAATTTCACCTAATTTTTCCTGCACTGTTGTGGAAAAACCTAAATCCTCTGTTTGAATGATTTGTTTGAAGATCTCTCCAAACAATGTATTTTGTGTGGTCTTTAGCTCATCAGTTGCTTCCCTAACTGCCGGAAGCCAAAGAAATTTTGGTAAATTTCCTTGTGCAACAGAAGTATATCCAAGTACGGTAGATTCAATGAACTCAGGCGACATTCCTTTAATCGATGCAAGGTCTCTGCAAAGTGATTCCCAATTTTCTTTCACTTTTTCTACCGTAGGTCCCCGAGTTCCATTGACATATGATGGTAACTTGTAATTATCAACCAGTTCTTTTACAGTAGTTGATGTGATTTCAGTTTTCTTCAAGCCAAGCAGAGGATCATTGGGTTTCTGAACCACTGAAAGAAACGGTCCTAGAGTTCCATCACTCAGAGATCCCTTTTCATCTCTCTCTCTCTCTGCAACCCGACGAACTTTTAATTTTCCATCACCAATGTGTTTTAGAAAACGCTTTTTTTCTTCATCAGTTAGATGTTCAAAAGACACAGTAATTTCAATTTTATCACAATCATTTCCTCCTAATTGGCAAAACATGTTTGATGAAACTGCACATTTGGAAGCAGTAAAAAAGAGATTGAGAGATTCTAGAATATTCGATTTTCCAGCATTGTTAGCCCCAATTAGAATATGCATATCATTAATCTTCATTTTTAGATGTCGCAGAGATTTGAATCCACTGATTTCTATTTCAGATATCTTCATTATGAACTACCCCGCATTAATTACCAAAGTCCCACTTTTCCTACTATCTGATTTTCTATCATGTAGTAGATTGCTGTATAAGCATTTTGTTGAGTTATATAGGATTTTCATGATTGCTTCAGGAAAAGCTCTCCTGTATCTTGAGTAGATTGAATAACTCAATGTTTTTGCATTTTGCGACTTTGTCAATAGACAATTAGCACCCAAAAAGTCTGAAATTCTAAAATAAACAATTTAAAACCTTATCAAGATTCTTGAAGAATTATGCAACTCTGTCATTACCCTAATTCTCTTTATGTTAATCTTCTACTATGAACACGAAATTAAACACTATTTGTTACATCCAATTATTTGCACATATACCAAGCCGCTTACCACCAACATGGAAGGAATATCAATGCTGGGATCAATCCTCAAGCCTATCATTAATTTGGCAGTAAAGTGTGGAGCAGTTGTAATCAGTACCATCTTCTTAGCTGGATTGGCAATAATTCCTCTTCTTCATGCTTCACCACTTACACCACAGATTATGAAGACTGTTGGAGCTGGTGCACCTGTCCTTCTCTTTGGAGCAGGTTTTGCAGCTCTGGTCTTTGCGAAAGAATGGAGAGTATTGAAGTACACTCTTCCTCTTGGACTCGCAATACCTACACTGATTTATCTTGTCAGTTTTATCTTTGAAGTACCAGCAGCAATTTCAGCGATGCGTCCATTGAATCTCCTCAGTCTTTTCCTCCTCCTCGCAAGTGGTACAGCTATCATTGTTGATATGTTTACAGGTAAGTTGAGTGGCGATCCTTGGATCTACAAATTGATAGGGAACAAATATTCCTCTACGACACTCTCTGAAGATTTCGCACCAGTTGCAGCATCTGCGTCTACTACTTCTATAGACATTGTAGGTGCCTTTGAGGTAGTTGAGATTCCTGAGGAATATGTCATCGAACTACAGACACCAAATCCAAGATTCTGGGAACCATTCAGAAATATACTTCGTGCAATGATGGCAGCTGGAATTCCTCTTGGAATCAGACTTGAAAAGATACAAGGTGTCCTCAAGCTGTACTATCTCACCTTTGGAATGAATGCCAAGAGTCTTCAGGGCAGCATGGATTTGCTTCAACGGTTTTTGAATAGCATGCTTCCAAAGTTCCGCTTTAAGCGACACGACCGATTCAAGTCATTGAAGATAAGCGGGGGGATTACTGGTACTCTGAGAGGAGAGATTCTCACAATCGAAGATACGCGACAGAGAGCCGATCCGTTGACAGTCGTTGCAGAATCAATGGCTCATATGCAAAATGGAGTGCTTCAAGTCTACGCACTTCCTGTCTCACCGGGCATAATGCGTTCATTCAGGCGTAGGATGACAAATCGCGAATATAGGTCAACTATGCAAAAGTCACAGCATACAATCTCTACAAGAAAAGATGGACTCTTTTCCAGTGGAGGTGAGGCATCATCGGTCATCGTTGACATTGACTCCTCTACTAAGGCAGACAAGCTTTATCGTAAGTACCAACGACAGAGCATAGAACATGCATGCAATACTGAGATCACCGTCGCTTGTTGGGGAACAAAGACTCAGGGTGCTGAGAGAGATGCACGGCTTCTTCTTGAGGTAATGAAGAGCACACTTGTACCAGATGATCCTACAAAGGATCTAAAGGTCCAGATGCATAGACGAGATGAACTTGTTTGGCGAGTCATCAGTGGAAGACCAATCGGTCAGTTGACACTCCTCACACCAGAAGAAACAGCTATGCTCTTCACAATAGCTCGTTGTGACCTTGGTATAGTCCTCAGCCGAAGACAGACCTTCTCTACTGCTACTAATCCTCTACCATCGCCACCTCCTTCTGCGAATGCTTTGGTCCCAACAGACCAAACAGAACGGAGGTTGGTCTACTCTGAGTGGAAGCATCCCAATCACAATGCAATATTTCTAGGAAATCCTATTGGTGCAAATGGTTATGCAATCGCTGGACGCTTCATCTGGTTTCATCCTCAGAAGTTCGAGTCGCACTTGATAATCCTAGGTAACACACGGTCTGGGAAGACAACGACAGCTATCTCTGTTGTTGCACAGGCAATGAAGTGTGGTGTGAAGGTGCAGATCATTGTTCCTATGCGTGCCTCTGACTGGCTTCCTTTAATGCACCTCTTCCCTGATTCGTTCTGGATTGTCAAGGTAGGTGACAACTCGAAAATCCCTCTACGGATCAATATGTTCAATCCCCCACCCGGTGTCACTACTGCAGCCTGGATTCTCGGTCTGGGTGATATCATGTCAAGCTGGATGCCAAATGACCGTGTCATGCGGATGCATCTCGATGATGTACTTCATGCGACATACAGAAATTGTGACTGGGATTACAAGACAGACAAGAAAGGGCGTCCTATCTTACTCAATGACTTCTGGGATGCAGTAGAGGAAGTATGCTTGGACATTCCCTATGGGAATGAGGTCAAGCAGAACTTCTTTGGAGCCATATACAGTCGAGTTTCAAATCTACTCCGAAATAGAGTCTTAGTCGAAATCTACAATACAGAGGAGGGAATCACTTGGGAGCAGATCGCTAACAACAATATTCTGTTCAATCTGGAAGATATCCCCACCAATGAGGACAGAGCCTTCTGTTTAGGATTGATCTCTACTGGATTGCATCTATACAAGAAGGCTCATGCGACAAAGCGTGTCACGAATCTTCTCGTTCTTGAGGAGGCGAGCTATGCACTAAAGAGACCCGAGGGACCAGATCACTATGGACATGACTCAAGCACATATGTTGTGAATCGAATCGTGGAAATTCTGACAACGGGTGGAGGAAACGGTCTTGGAATGCTCATCCTTGAACAGATACCAAGCCGTCTTGCACCAGCAGTGTTCAAGCTCATCGTGAATACTATTGTCCATGCCCTTGGAGAAGAGTCAGAGCGATTACTTGTTGCGGGACATATTGGGATTGATGAGAAGCAGAGCGAGCACTTGCATCAGCTAGGAAAGGGCGAGACCTTAGTCTTCCTTGAGGGAGAGGGAACTACAAGAAGTGTGAAGATCCAACCTCTCAATATGTACCTTGATTTCCCCTTACCAGACAGGAAGATCACAGAGAGTGAGATTATCGCACATATGACTCCTGTCTATGAGAAATACCCCGGTTTCACAAAGTTAACAGAGCTTCCACAGGAGGTCATTGACAGGATTGAACGTGCAAAACCTTCAGCGACAGCATCGCCGGAACAGGGTGAGCGTGTATCAAGAGAGCAACCAAAGGTCGAGGTTGTCGAAAAGCAGGATATTCATGAATTTCTCGACCATCATATACGTGACATAGTACAAAATCCAAGGTTCGTTAATTCTCTCGTGGAACGAATGGAGGCTGCAAAGGGAGGTGATGTCGAACCTCTCGTGAATATGGTGAGAGATGTGATAGATGAGTTCCAGTATAAGGGAGTCAGACCACTCTGGTTAGGAGAGAGATTACTCACGCATACTAACAAGCTCTATCCAAGTTTATTGAGTGAACATCTGATGACCACTGCGATGGAAAGCCTGCAGAAACAGCTAGCATAGGAGGTCTCTCTCTGGGGAGTCATATTGAAACAGGCAAGGGGCACATTGAGGGGAGTAAAGAGGACCAAGAGAATGAAACTACGGGAGAGGTACAAGAGGTCAGTGAATATTCTGATATCGGGATTGAGCAACGAAAACAACGAGCGCTGGATAAGATTGATGACAGTTCAGTTGAGACTGAGATAGACCTAGAGGATATCGAGAAGCGAAAAGAAAGAGTGCTTGAGAGACTAGAGCAGAAAGAGAGAGAACCATCAGACAATGCGATTGATCCTGAGAAACACATCGACAATCGAGATGGGACTGAGGAGAGTCCGAAGGTCAGTACTAGGCTGCAAGATGAACTTGAAACCAGTGATTCTGAGAGACCAGAGAAAAGGGAACAGGTCACTTCCTCGATGCTCGAATCAATGGGCGACCAGTTCTCTGAGTCTGCAACCGATTCAGAGCAATTTGTTCAATTAACTCTAGGCTCTGAATTGGAGCGATGCCAGAGCGGTGAACAACATTCGTCGGAGGTTGTCTCAGAAGAAGAGAATTCAACCACTAGTATACAAGACAGATATAGCCTTCAGACGCCTCAAGCCTCGGAGGATACCATACATCCTGATACTCGTCAAGAGATGAGAGAAGAGTCTGATAGAAAAGTGATGCAATCAGATGAAGAGTGTGCAAGAATCAGAGAAGAGGATGAAAGACGAGAAGAGAGGAAATCACCTGAGAGTAGCAAGCAGACCAGAAGGTCTGAGAATTCAAAACCGCAAGACGAGATACAAGAGAAGGTCAGTGCAATAAGGGAGCGTCTTGAGGATGTTGACTCATACGAGAAATTGAAGGATTGCCTTGACCATCCATACCATGAGGCACACACAAAGACACAGGTCAGTTATCAAAAGGACATGGAGTCTGCAGGGAAATATTACGAGTTTCTTGAGGAGATCGAAAAGGGTGGCTCTATCCGTGAGGTGTCCAAACGGGTAGGCATAGGTCAACCGAGTGGGTCTCGCTATCTTGAGGGGAGAATCCCTCGACTCATCCAGACAGCAATGGAACCTACTCCCGAATATCACATCGACGAGACTGCTGAGCAATATCGTATCAGGTCTCCGGAGAAGTACGAACAGGCCCTAGAGCGTCATTCCTTTGTGAAGGACCTGCCTGACTTTGCAGAGTTAGATCGCGAGGCACGGGTCTTTGTCACAGTGATGGGCTTGAAGGAGAGGAACGAACTCCCAGACAAGATGGTGAAGGACCTTGCTAAGGACTATGGTGTTGGCAAGCAGCGCTTGGCATCATGGTTGAGTGAGAGAAAGACACAGGAACTCGTGCATCGACTGGAGTCGTATGAGCAGGCACGGGAGGAATATGAGGGAAAGTTCGCAAAAGAGGCATTCGAACATCGTATTGATCCTTCAACCGTATACGAGAACTTCAGGCACCTGCGGGAGGTGAAGCATCCCACATCTGAAGAACTAGCAGGGTCTCTTGAGAGACTCATCACGTCTTCAGACAGAGAGACGAGAGTCCAGTGGGCTGAACTCAGGGAGTATCACTATGGCGGACCACGATGGCTCCGCGAGGTCGCAACCGCGATTGCTGATGACCGCGAGAATATCGAGAACCTGTTGAACCAGCGGATAGGACTTGATAAGAATCCTGATGAGATGATCCGCATCGGCGTGTTGGACAGTAAGGTGTACCTACGACGGGCGGACATGTCGGAGTACAACTGGCTCAATATCTACAAGAACGAGGCCTTCTATTTTCATTCTGTGAGGGAGAAGAATCAGCTGGTGGATGAGGCAAAGGCCAGACTGGGAGTCGATGGCGGCACTCGACTCAGTTACCTCACAGACCAGTTGACAGACAAGGTGAGACAGGTGACGAGTGGCACGCCCGATTATGATCTCTCCCGCAATACGCATCACCTGAGAGGTGAATCTCTTGCACTGGTTCTGGACACACATGGTGAAAAGATTCAGGACATCGAGGGACGGATAAAACGTATTGGTAAGACAATGAGTGGGAGCGGTGGTATCTCCAATCCTCGATTCCCTGAGGACAAGATAGAGATCGACTCGATGTTTGCTAGCGTTCTTGGTGCTGGGTTGTCCGATGGACATGTTGCAAGGGACAATAAAGGATTCATCTATACAGAATCGAACAGAGCACGGGTAGACATCTTTCACAAAGAAGTGTCCAGATTCGGTGGTGTTTACAGAAGTGAGGGTATTCGTGAGAATGGAGTCATTGCAGTACGATTCAGTTCCGTATTTGGTCGAACCCTCGAACGACGTGGGTTGATTAGTGGAGATAAATCATTGCAGAATGAGGGATTCCCTGATTGGCTTAAGAGGGCAAGTCCAGAGGTGCTGCAAAAATACTATGGGCCAATGTGGGCACAGGATGGTAGCTTTAAACGAAGAAAAGATTGCAATGGAGCTGAATTTCAAGTTGATCGAGGAGTTGTTCTTTTAGATCCAACAAAATCTGATCGGTATGATATCAAATCAGAAATCAAATCAGATCATATCAAGCTTGTGACAGAATTTGGCAATCCTGAAAAATCTGAGAGATTTGGTAGTACAAAAAAGCTTACTGGAGGAATCTTAGAATCTCTATCAAATCATAGTGACTCGGAAATTGCAAACTCTGCATCTGAACTATCTACAATTATTGGAAAAAATCAATCAAAGTTAATGATTGATGAAATTAAAGGACTTGAAAAATTTGGTGTAGTATCTATCCCATGTCTTGCAAATATCACCTATTATGAAGGAACTGGTAGATTATCAATTCTCTGGCATTATGGAACAAGCACAAAAAAAGGAGCTATGATAGTAGCTCTTGCATGTGGCCCTGAGGACATTGTGAAAAAGAAAAAGGTCGAAAAATGGATTGAATCTGAGCCTGAGCTTGCAAAGGAAGTATTGGAAGAATTAGATGAAAAGAGAGTTCTTCGAAAGTATTGAAAAAGAAGGGCTGTGAAGCACCTTCTTCCAGAGTATCCTTATTTTAATGGTACATATGCACTACTCTTTGTGGCCCCTATGCCCGGATTTCCATGTTTAACTTGTCTCATCGTAAGACTAAATTCTCCTAACGTATGTCCGATCATCTGCGGGATGATCTTGATGCGCTGGAATTCCTTACCATTATGGACGGCAATTGTGAGATCGACCATTTCAGGAAGAATGACCATGTCACGGCAATGGGTTCTCACAATGACCTCTT
>JAEOUN010000089.1 GCA_016839245.1 Candidatus Thorarchaeota archaeon | reverse complement strand
TGGTTACCAAACGATGATGTTTACAAATGGTACGCTAGATGGAAAGTTCTTTTTCAGATACTCAGATCATGATAACAATGTTTTCCGAATTAACTTTGAAGAAACAGACTATGATATAATCTCATACAGGGAATTTATCCACCAAATTGGTAGTGTTCTAGGCCAAGCTTATGTATACAAATTGTCACCTATTCAGAGTGTTACGTTCAAAAACTTCGACACAATGGTTGTTGGAAATCCTGAATGGGCGATGTGGGGCGTTAAGACATGGACTATATCTGATAACAATGCACTAGACTTAGATGGCGATGAGTCAACAACAGATGATCAATATTTTGTCTTATCTGAATATCAATCAACTGATTCATGGTCTTCTGAATGGAGTCGAATGTGGGTCAACATCCAATGGGATCCCAATGCTACACTCCCTGGAGATGAGATGAATATCAATTCATGGATGGGTGTTGAGACCTATACTTGGTCGTATCAGTGGCAAGAGACTTACTATTGGTTCCATGCGGATGATCTCACTCCAGTAACTTCAGCTGAATGGCAGAGTATTAAGTCCGTAATCTTCAATGACGAAGATAAACCACGAGCTGGCTTCTGGGACATTTCGTATATGGCCAAGAATGTCACATGGGAAGACATTGTTCAAGAGGCAATTGATAACAATTGGGACTGGTTTGATCAGGGTGAACAGAAGTGGACATGGCTTTCATTTGGTGTTGGTCAGCACTATGGTGTTGATACAGCTACCGGATGGTCATCAATTGATCTTCGCTATGAATATTCCGGACTAATGCTATGGGACGATACTAACAACAACTCAATTATGGAGACCTATCTTCTGAATCCTGGTGATGGCGAACTTACTCACTATTTCATCCCCGATAGTGTTGGCTCTGTCACTTTCGTTACTCCCGGAGCCGCCTATGGTGTACCTGATGAAACAGGATCCCTTCTCTTGGGCTTGGAAGATGAAGTAAGTTGGGGCGTCACTTTTCATGATGTGAATGGTACTACATTTCCATTCAATAGTTATGCATACTGGGACTGGTATGGTGGAGTCATAACAGGAAGTGATCTAAGAACATTCGAGGATAGACCAACTAGTGTCTTAATTGACGAGCTTGCATTCTTGGTGCATTTTCAAGGTGTCATTAATACAACTATTGGCGCTGAAAGCAACTATGCTACTCTTAAAGTTGACAACACAGTGGGTCAATGGGACGTGGATATGATTGGTGGAACTGACAATCTTGATGGAAAATCGCTAGCTTTGAATTATCTAGCCGATATAAGTACATCACAATTCCGAGCAGCTAATTCACTAATCACTCAGGAGGAAACAATTGTTTCGGATAGATTCGAAATTGGTGATGATAGCTCAAAATTTGCAGAAATGATCATTGGTGGCGTTACCTATGAGTGGGCAAATGATCCCTATTCTGCATATAACGTGTCAACTCAGACTACACCATATAGCACATTCACAAGTGCCTATGCCTCGGATGATGGCCATTCTGCAACTTCATGGGAATTCACATCAACTCAATATTATGTATCAATAGGATTCCCTGAGTGGGATGGATATTATGTCTATCAAGATCCCGTCTTTGTAGGCTACATTAGCAATACGGGTTCAATTGGTTCTGGTGGCGACAGTGTGACCTTTTCTTCATTGAGCTACAGTCCTGAAGTTCCATCTGCAACTGACGCTGTTACAGTAGATGTTGATATTGTCACATCCCTCGATATCTGGAATGTCGAACTGTACTATAGTACTGATGGTGTCAATTTTGATAGAGTCACTGGAATGGATCTTATCTATCCTAGTCACTATAGAGGTACAATCGAGGCATTTCCAGATGATACTCAAGTGTGGTACAAGGTTGTAGTAAGCACTTCTTCAGGAACCTATGATTCTGAAATCAAATCATATATCGTTGGTGAAGGCGAAGTCATAATTACTACAACAACGACTACGACAACTACTACAACAGGTTCCACAACTCAGACTTGGCCAACTACAACAGGTGAAGTTCCTTCTACTGAAATTCTAACGTTGCTTGGTGGCGTTGGCATTCTTGTCATTGTGCTTGTTGCCTTAGCTAAACGCAGAAAATAAACATGGAATGAGGGGTAATCCCCTCTTCCTCTCTCTTTTTTAATCAAATCTTTCATTTGATATTCTTGACTTTCTCCCAGTCTGCTAAAAATTTCTTAATTCCAACATCTGTGAGTGGATGATTCACCATCTTTTCAAGAACATCTGGCGGGATTGTAGCAATATCTGCACCAATTAAAGCTGCTTCATAGACATGAATGGGATGTCTTATACTGGCAACAATGATTTCAGTTTCATATCCATAGTTGGCATAGATCTGAGCAATTCCTTCGACAATATCCATCCCGGTATGGCCAACATCATCTAGCCTACCAATAAATGGCGAAACGAATGTCGCTCCTGCTTTTGCTGCAAGAAGTGCTTGATTTGGACTAAAACACAATGTTACATTAGTCTGAATACCTTCCTCTGCGCATACTTTCACAGCCTTGAGACCTTCCCAAGTCATTGGTATTTTGATTGCAGCGTTGTCGATCCAGCTGTTGAGCTCGCGTGCTTCTTTAAGCATTCCTTCCGCATCCTCACTTACAACCTCTAGACTGATAGGACCTTTCACAAAGGATGCAATCTCATCAATTACTGTCCGAAAATCTCGACCTTCTTTAGCAACTAATGATGGATTTGTAGTGACCCCATCGACCATTCCTCTCTCATGGGCTCTGCGAATCGCTTCTACATTGGCGGTGTCTATAAAGAATTTCATTTTGTCATATCTCCCAGTTCAAATACAACTATGATTTTGTATAGGATTTCAGAAAAATATCTATCGAATTTAAACCGTGGGGTTGTTAGAAGTTAGGTCGTTTATTCCATTGCTTTCTTAAAATCTCTGACTCTCTGCTCAATATCTGGCGCCTTGAAAATAGCAGAACCCGCGATGAAGAAGTCCGCTCCAGCCTTACGAAGGTCTCTGACATTATCCAAACTGACTCCACCATCGACGGCAATCCTAACACTTGGTTTCAGCTCATCAAGTAATTCTCTGAGTTTGGCTATCTTATTTAGTGATGATGAAATGAACTCCTGACCCCCAAATCCAGGGCAGACGCTCATGATGAGTACCGAGTCGATAAGCTCAACTAAACCCTCTACTGCAGTCACTGGTGTTGCAGGATTAAGAGTGATACCTGCTCGTGCACCATGATCAAGAATCATCTGCACAGTCCTATAGATGTCATATGCTCCTTCAACATGGGGATAGATCAATTCAACACCTGCATCGATGAACTTTGGAATATATTCTCTAGGATTTGTTATCATCAGATGAGCATCAAGCGGTCTATCAGTTATCTTCTTCATCTGCTTGGCTACCCATGGTCCAAATGAGATGTTGGGAACAAAATGTCCATCCATTATATCCAGGTGGAAATAGTCTGCTCCCCCTCTCTCCGCTGCCTTTATGTCAGCTTCCAGATTTGCAAAGTCAGCGGCAAGTATGGAAGGTGTTAGAAGCGGTTTCATAGCAATGAATGTTCATAGTATCTCGTATTTAATCTTCTCTACTAGTACCTCTTGATTTACTTTTATTTAGGTGCAAAGGTCGGTCTCATTATACGTATACACATGTTTTCAACTATTTGGGATGAATCACTTATGTAACTATGAAATTCCTCTTTCTTCCATATCTCAGCAAATTTTTCAATTGATTCGAATAGGA
>JAEOUN010000088.1 GCA_016839245.1 Candidatus Thorarchaeota archaeon | reverse complement strand
TCGTTCATCGGACCGGGTTTCCAACCATCTGCAGGCTCAAAGTGCCAGTCAGTGACGGTTCCCTGTCTCTCGTTCTTGGGTTTCCAGACCACCTTCACAGGCATGCCAAACTCAGCGTCCCATGGATCGATCCCACGAAGTTCATTTGCGATTGCAGTCTTGCAACCATCTACAATGACATACGCGAGGACAAAAGGCAATCGCTTTAGACTACTCTTTCCGCTCCACCCAGCGACTGTAAAAGTATGAACAGTACCGCTCTGCGAGAGTTGAACCCAATTGCTGCGTTCGAGATTGCAATTCAAATTCCAACAATTCACCCTCGGCGGGAAGAACTTGTCGCCGCATTTAGGACACTGAGTGCCCCAGAACTCGCCATCGATGAAGCCCTTACCGAGTTTCGAGACCTCGGCGTATTTCCAGTAATAGAGCTGGTCGTAGTGCAGATAGACCTTAAACTGCTCCTCGGCGGAATCATAATCCCAACCCATGAACCCGATACCGGTCTCCTTGACATCACCGCGGAACTTGTCAGGATGCTTCTCATCCCACTTGACATCATTGTGCCCGGGAATCTTGTGTAATCGTTTATCCTCTACCATCTCTATGGCCTCCTGAGAATGAAGTTCGAGATACTGGTTCCAGTACCTGCGTGACTGTTGACAAGACCAGTGTTCGCGTCCTTGACGTAGGTCTTGGAACTCAGGTGTTTCTTGGGAGCAGTGTCGTTGAGGTGCATCATACACTCGATAGCACTCATGATACCAGTTGCACCAACAGGATGCCCATAGCCCATCAGACCACCACCGATATTGGTTGGCACATCACCATCGAGGAATGTTCGCTTCTCACGAACAAACTCCTTGATGTTGTCCTTGTTGCACCAATGGAGAGCCTTGTAGATCTGGGTTTCGGAGCTACTGAAGGCATCGTGAATCTCAGCAACATCAACCTCCTTGGCGGCATCTTTGTACTCGATACCAGCCATGTCGTAGGCAACCTCGCCAGACTTGCGACAGGCTGCAAACTCAGTCATGTCAGGGTATCCCTTACCATACTGCTCATTCCAACCTGGAAAGTCGATACGGTCACCTGCACGGATTGTACAACTGCTGAGACCTGCACCGTCAATGACGACATAGTTGTGAGGAGCATGCTTCTTTGCCCATTCCTCGCTTGTAACGAGTGCAAAGGCACCACCACGGCTCATCAGACAACAGTCCAGTTTCTTCAGCGGGTAGCTGATAAGACGACTCTCCATGACATCATCCACTGTGAGTGTCTTCTTATAATAGGGAGAGTCTGGATTAGTGTAATCACTCCTATAGAATTGTGCTCCGGGATTGTCTGCAGCATAGTTTCTGTTCTTCATTGCAGCGAGAGCAAAGTCCTCCTCAGTCAGACCATTCTCCTTCATGAACTTGTACGCCATTGCCGCATAGTAAATAGGATAAATTCCACCTGCCAGTGCTTCATACCTTGTATCTGAGGCAAGTGCGATAAATTCACTCCCCTGCGATTGGGTAACATTGTCCATCGTCTCCCACCCGTATACGCCAACACAATCAAAGAGTCCTGACCGCACAGCCAAGAAGGCACCATAGAGTGCCGACCCTCCAGTGTTTCCTCCATTTTCAATACGCACGTGAGGTAATCCGACTAACCCAAGATGATCATGAACGACCCATTCCAGGCTAAATGGACGAATCCAAGTAGCTCTCTGGGCAGAGTTGCTTACCAAAGTGTACTGAGAAATGCGAGTAGACCATAAAGTCGAGATCCCTGAGAGTAAAATCAGGAATGTCATGTTGCGTCTCTACAATACAATTGGCAGCCATAGCCTCTGGGGTTATGTGCATCGGGTAGTCGAAAGGAGTTACCGCACCACCTGCGATACATACTTTACGACTCATAATATCATACTCCAAATCAGCGAATCTAATATATCAGATTTCACCAATATATATGGGAAACGCACCAAAATTCTAGTACTTATAGGTTACCTTTGCTTTGTTAGGACCATGGTTCGAATCTTTCAGATTTGAGTTCCTCAGTAATTTACTCTGTTTCAGCGAGTAGTTCTTGATAGACTTGTATAAAATGATGAGTTATTCTTCCATTCAAATTCAAAATTGTTAATATCAGAAATCAAATGAATAAAGAAAGATATCCTTATTAGAAGTATTCAGACTACTGATGTTTCATATCGTTTAAGTAAACGATGTCAGGAGGGTAGGTTTTGCATTGGTTGACCATGTAGTTTCTGTTAGCAATGTAACAAAATCATTTGGTAATGTAAAAGCATTAGATGATTTATCCTTTGATATGGACTCAGGAATCCTCGGATTAATCGGTCCCAATGGAGCTGGTAAGACAACTTTGATGAGAGTGTTATTAGGTCTCATCAGACCAGATACTGGTTGTACATATTTGTTTGGCAGCAATACTTCACACCACTCTAGAGATTTTCTTAGACATATTGGAGTGCTGCACGAGAATCCATATTTTCCCTTTTTGATGACACCTCGTGAATATCTTGGGAGCATAGGACCACTCTATCCTCTGAGGTCATCTGCTGATAAAGTACTGGAACAGGTGGGATTATCAGATGCAAGAGATCGAAAGATCAAAAATCTTTCAGCAGGCATGAAGAGACGTCTGGGACTTGCACAAGCCCTCATAGGAAGACCAAAACTTGTATTGTTAGATGAACCAACCTCGAATCTTGACATAAGAGGACGGGATCAGATTCTCAGGTTGATAGCAGAGATACATCAAGAAGAAAATGTTTCATTTCTCATTACATCTCATATTCTATCAGAACTAGAACGAGTCTGCCACCAGATAGCAGTTCTTATTGACGGTAAGATTGTAGAGAGAGGCAGTATTGATGAATTGGTGGAGAAACATACTCAGTATCGATTCAGGGTGATGTCATCTGATTCATTCAAACTAGAGAAAATTCTGAAGGGTACTCAGGGAATAGATAGCGTGATTGTGGACGGTTCCAAGTCTGTAATTGTTGAAGTAGCTCCTAAGTACGTAGTGAATATTGAATCATATTTGAACAATCTTGTTAAAGACTCAGATATCAAAATCTATGCAATGGAAAAGACAGGAACACTTGAAGATGTGTTTAGGAGGTTGATTAACCGTGAGTGAAAATGAACCTCAAAGATTTGCTGCTCTTCGTCTTGAGACTATTATGTCCTATCCTTTTCCCATAATTATAGGCTTACTCATTTTGTTCATCTTTATGGATGCAATCTCGCTTCAAAGATTATCCGATACTGGTATGAAACTATACCTACCAATAGGGTGGGACAATACGACAATGGCACAGGAGCTTGTTTCAGCCATCCAAACGATGACAACCCATACAGCTATGGTATCAATACTCAATTCATTCTATCTGGTTCTCGTAATAATCCCATTATTAATAGCTTTCAACTTTGCTCAAAGTTTTGGCAATGGACAGATTCGTACGTTACTATCATGCCCTATAGGAAGAACGCGGCTATTATTAGTGAAGAGCGGTATTGTCTTCATTCTGATAACCGCAGCTCTGACTGTGAGTAGTTTACTTGGATTGATATTCTACTATCCCTTCTCAATAGATATAATGATAATGAGTCAACTCTTTATTTCACTCTCTATTACAATTTTTCTTATTACCACCAGCTGCGTGTTTGTAGCTATCCTTTCAAGAAGTGCTCCAATAACAGCCATTGGAGGAATAGGTCTCTGGGTTGGTTGCTACGTAATGATTCCAACACAGACAATACCAGAACTCCTTGTGAACATACAGTACCCAGTCCTTGCAGCAATCAACTACATTGTAAATGATTTTTCAAGTCCGATTAATTATCTATATGTAACATCCTTCAATGATCTTCTTTTCGGATGCGGGATTGCTTTAGTTGTTGGACTATTGCTATTGTGCATAAGTAGCATGATGTTTCAAAGGTTGGAGGTCTGAATCATGATACCAAAGCATTTTTGGAAATCTTTCCTGATATTTGGAATTGTCCTGATAATAATATCAGTCTATCCAAGTACTACCATAACTGCGTATGACGATATTACTGATGGTACTTCCAGTCTTCATCTAATACAATGCACAGAAGATCCTTACTTGATAGTTACACAGCGTTACAACACAACTTTCTCTCTTTATGTCATGACCACCAATGATGGTTTCAAGCTCATAAACGGTACATCAATTGAGAATATAACAACAATATGGAAATCTGAGAACATAACAGAGTATTCAGGTTCTATTGACCTTCAAGAACCAGGACTATATCTTCTATACATCAGGACAGTCAATCAGTCACTTTCAGCATATGTCACTGTTGACGTCTACAGAGGTATTCCACAATTCGAAATCTTAGAAACCGGCTCAGTCTTTATTGCATTGAGCCTCTTAATACACTTCTATCCATTTCCAAAGACGAATCTTTTGATTAATAAATCGGATAATGGTAAAAACAGGGACAGAGATCACCAAATAATGTGAGGTCAAGAAGAAATGTTAGACTATCTCTCTAAAGAATAGAGCCACACGAATGTCTCCATTAATTGAGGAAGTTTGCATTTCTTCTGAACACCCTTTCCAATCAACATGTGCATCGGGTAGTCGAAAGGAGTTACCGCGCCACCTGCAATGCATACCTTACGACTCATAATATTTCACTAAATCCATTTATCCACACCTGTTCCGATATCTGAAACAAGTGGAATTTTATGTGGTTGAACGTCAAATTCTACTACTCATAGCTTGCCCGGAAGAGAGAATGCGTCATGTTGGTCACATATGAAGCACACAAAGGACTATTCATCTGATTTCTCGATGGTCTGAGGTTTAGAGAGGAAGCTCTATCCCTGCGTTTGCCAGTATCTCAAGTGCAAGGTTCTTGACACTTGCAAGAGGGTCGTCGAAGTTGAATGAAAAAGTCACATTCGTTGATGCTCCTAGGAACACAACATCAGCGCTCAGAGTGACAATGCGACTTTTCACATTGTTAAAATCAGCTTCAAGTGTCGCTGACTTGATGTCGAATGCACCACCCAATCCCCACTCTACGATGAATTGAGTCAGTGAGGAGAATCCAGATACAATAGCTTTAGCAGCAGCAACTAGTCCTTCTGCAATCGTTAATGCAGTCCATGCGACTGCACGAGCTGCCACGAGAGCAATCACTCGTGGGTCAAGAGAGGAATCAGCTAGTACTATTACTGCTTCTGCAATTTTCAAGCTTGTCTTGGCAATCTCAAGAACAGCCCAAGCAGCTGTTCGACTTACTTGCAATACACCAATTGCGGCATATTGCGCAGTTATTTCAGCAGAACGCCAGCCAACCTCATAGCAGAGGCGGGTCCACCTCCAGCTCTTCTCCCACCACGGAGCACTTTTGTACCAATTATTCCACCAATTGATTTCGGATTTGAGTTTGCTTATCCTGGATTGATGACTTCTTATTTGCGAATCTATGTTGTTGACTTCGTTTTGAGCGTCAGTTACTGCATTTTGCGCCGCTTCCAGACCAGCTATTACTGCATCTTGCTCCTCCTGAACTAGTGTGATCATTTCAGTGATTTGTTTGTCCCAATTATCAACGTCTAGCTGAGCTGCGTCTAATGTATTCTGGGCAGAAGTCAATTCAGCAACTGCAGATTCGGTTACATCATGAATGAAATTCAAGATTCTATCGCGAATGTATGTAAGCAAGTCGTGCCTCATGTAAGCTATCAGGTGGACTCCATTGCCGGAACCATCTAGAAGATTCTTCAGACTCGGACCGGTCACTTCCAGCGATGCCTCAAATGAATCAAAGATTTTGCAATTAGCCAAGAAATTAAAGCCATCACCATCAACGTCAATGTCTACCAAGCCTTTCATAAGCCCTCCAAGAATACTAATTGCCCCTGAAACCATCATCTGAAGATTGTTTGAAGATTTCCGCAAGTCCAAGTCCAGCATTGCACCTTTGCTGGTGTCACTAACGTGAGTAAACTTGATTAGCTCAAATCCGTTCAATGAAATGTTCACAGGGTCCATTGCCGCATAGATACGCATTCCATCATCCAGGTCTAGCATTGCATCTGCTTCGATTTTGAAGCCAAGAAAGTCTAGTATAGCTTTCATATGAAAACCAATTCCGTAATCGATCCCGCCAATAGTTGTATCAGAGAGAGCGTAGTGAAACTTCACATCCTCTATTACAATCCCATCGAGGAAGGTGAAAAATGGGTCAGAAATGAATTCTGCAACGCAAGTCAGGAGTGCCCTCACGACTGTACCGATATTTAACTTCTTAAATTCGATACTCAACAATTGGAGTGCTGGACCTTTCAAGCTGACCATTGCCGCGCCTGTAACAGATTCGATGGTTACACCTGCTTTGAAATTGAATTCTGGTAAGAAGGGCTTAGTGATACCAAAACCCACAGCAAGATCATTCAAAGTTATGCCTTTCAAATCAAATGGATCAATCCATGCCTTTGTCATATATGCTGAGAACATCAACGATGGTGCGGGATCGAGTTCTAAACTAATCGTATTTCTTAAAGGAACCGATTCATCGCCAATCCGTAAGTCCATGTCTGATCCGATTCCAATCTCAAATTCACTGGTTGCGTACCTAATCCAGAAATCAAATCCCTTCAGAAAGAAAACATCCCAGAGATCAACTTCTAATGTTGATCTTGCTAGAAATTGAAGCGAGAATGGTTTTAGCCCGATGTACCCTGCAATACTCAGAGAATCAACATTCAAAAGATCTGTAATCATGTCATCTTTGAATGTTGCTTGGAAGTTAATACCGGGGATTAGATCTGTCACAAGTTTTACAGTTTGCAATGGCTGTTGAGATTGATCAACGGGTCGTTTCAATTTTGCAGTTGAAAGTAACAATGCGGGATTAGATATAGCAGTAGAAACCAGCTCTGGAAGTTGTGGCACATTCAACATACCGAGTGAATTATTGATACCCAAAGGTAGTGCCAAGATTTTCATCCAGTTTCCTTCGGAGTCTTTCTTGATGACAATCTCAATTTCCCCAGATTTTGTAGCGACTATTGCTGAAAAAAGTGGGATTTTGGGAACTACTCTCAGTTCGAGCTTAGTCAGTTCTAATATTCCAAGTTCTGCCAATCCTGCAGGTACTGGAATATTAAAGATCTGAAGACAACTTTCTGTGAATGTTCCTAGATTGACAGAGATTGGGACTGAGGCCCGTATCTCAAAATCACCAGGGAACTTGCACCAAACAGTAACTGGTAATTCGCCGATATTGAAAGTCCCTTGCATGTAGACTGTATATTCCCTCTGATTTAGTTCGTCTAATTTTTGAGTGATTGTAATCTTTACTCCATCGATAGAGAAATTGAAGTAGGGTACTGTGATTGCTGCTGTTGGTTCGATATGAACTGCAAACTCCTTAGTCTTGAGAACATACCACACGGTAAGTTCCACTTTTTGGTCAGGTGGCAATGAGAAGCTATCCTTTAATTCATGTAGAGGTGCAATTCCGAGGTCACCTACAATTGCTTGGAAATCCAATATCGTGTTAGCTTTGAATACTGGATTCGGATGAGTAAGCACGACTTCATAATCCATTATTGTTGACCCGATTCTGGTATATCCGTGAAGGGTTGCCTTTGGTTCAGTCTTCTCCTTAATTCCACTCACCGTAATTATGGGATTTAGTAGCACTTCAAAGCCTTCCTTGAGCCGCCACTCTCCATCTGTAGTTATGTTCATCTCGTATGCCTTCGTGCTTGGTAGGTATTCGAATTTTACATCAAAGAGGGGAATCGCGAGGGGAATAATGGAATTGAGGAAGTTGGATATTTCAGGAAAACCCAAACTAGAAATGAGCGAAGTAAGTCCAACATCTTGAATATCGACTGTAATGGTGGGCTTTGGAAATTCAGCCGCGACCTCGGCTGTAATCATACCCATCTTGAAAACACCTTGCAAGAGAATAGCAACAGGTGGAATCTTCGAATCTTTGATTGGGTCTCTGCTGATTGATATGACAGGATTGAATGTGACTAATGGTTGCTCGATAACAATCCAAGAACTACTTGGCAACATCCTAAAGAGAAATTCTTTCGTCATTGATATGAATTCGAAATGAACATCGAAAGTAGAGTGTTCACTGTCTAGCGATATTGCACTCAGAGCATCGGAGAGCTCAGTAAGACCTAGATCAGAAGCGAGGACTGAGAATTCAAAATCCTCGAAATCTATAGAAAATACCGGATTCGGAAAACTCGTTGAGATAGTAACTACCATTTTTCCTATCCTGACTATGCCAGACAGATTCACATTTACAACGGGATCTTTGCCAGGAGGTGGAATATCCCTTTGAACATGGATTGAAGGTCTAATGAAGACATCAGGACTCTCTAATATTTTCCATTCTCCTGAGGTTGAAAAGTCTAGTGAGAAAGCTTTCGTAGTAGCAGTATAATCAAGATGAAAATCAAAAGAGGGAGTCTCAACAGGAGTAAAAGAGCTTAGAAAGTCAGAAACATCAGTTAGACCAATATCTGAAAATAATGTAGCAAAATCTAAACTCTTGATATCGAGGTTTAGGATTAGGTCAGGGAAAGAAGCTGAAATTGCGATTGATGCATCACCAACAATAAGTGTTCCCAAAAGGTGACCAGAGAATTTCATATCTTTAAGGGTTGCGCCAGAGACTTCTTCAGACCTTCGAATCTCAATGTCCACATCCTGAATGGTTATGTCAAGCGATTCACCAAATGGACTCCATGAGTCAGGTGATTTAACTTTCAGCGATAGTTCCTTAGTTTTTGGTTTACACGAAAATCTTACTTCGGAGAAAATTATCGATGGCGTGCTTGCGTCAGATTTCAATGCAGCAAGTATCTGCCCACCTAGCTCCAAAGCAAGGTCGCCCTCATTCCCTGAACCAGTCATAAAATTGAGACTACACGTCTCAATATCTTCTTCATCTCCTAGTTCAAAAGAGAGGTCAATAAAAATACTTGAGATATTTGGAAGATCAATTGTTCCTGTGATTTTCAGTGACCTATCCTCACCAATAATATCAGGATTACCGAGCGCAAGAGCTGCTGAAATATTCTGCAAGATGTGTTGTATTGAGGTTTCCTGAATACCTGCTAGATTAAGGATACCTTCATGCTCTGCTATATTTTTACGAATTTGGGTTTCTAAATCTGCTAAACTCATTCACATCCAGCCTCCTATTTGCTCCCTTTCCTCCTTGGAGGCTTGTCAGCCAGGCGTTCTTGCTTCCTCTTCTTCTCTCGCCGCACCTGATGAATAGTATCATCTCGGTCCTTCTTTGCATTATCATATTCTATCTCTATGTTATTCCGTTCTCTGTGAAAACTAGTCATACGAGGATCTTTCTCGATTGGCAGGTCACGGAATCCAGATCTAATGGATTCACTCTGAATCATTAATTGCTCGAAGCGACCACGGTAGGTTAGATCTTCCTGCATTAACTTGGGGATTTTCTTTTCAATATTTCCAATCTCTTTTGTGATTCGTTTTACTTTTGCTTCGAGCTTCTTCTTTGCAGCCTCTATTCGAACCGAGTCTAATTCAACAGGGTGCTCAAGGTCCACGCCTCTATGAATGAGAAAACGGAATTCTTCCTGAGCTCTTGTTATCGCCGCCTTGCGAATATTACTCTGTAGCTTCAAATCGTCCAATTTCCGTTGTGAAGTACTGCAATCTTGCTCTGCTTGACGAATCTCACGTTCTACCTTTGATAACACGGGTCGTGGGCCTATCCGTTCTTGCTTCAATTTTGTTTCCATGTCAATTGATAATTTGTCAAACATCTTCTTGCGTTCTTCAGCACGAGAAAATCTTGCACTTGCTTCGATAACTCTCTTATCGGAAGCGACATCAGCAAAGTCATCAATATCTCTTTTATCTGACATACTATCCACTCCAAATCATGCAAACCCTCGAATTTTCCATTCAATAGACTGGTCTATATTTATTACAGAACTTTAATAAAAGTCTAACCATAAATAATAAAATATTATTTGAATATTAATATTTATAAAATTAATCTTAATGAAACATCACGAGCCATATTGCATACGAGAATCTGAGTTTCCATTGTTTCATATTGAAATGAAATGATGTGCAATGTATACATACTATATCAAGAAAATAAACACCAAAACATGCAGCATCTCCAAGAGGAGAGTGCATGTTTGGATTATAAAAAACACTAGACTACATTGGTTTGGCACTCGATCTTACAATCGATTCGATTGTATCGAGCTTCGCTTGAATCTCAGGGTCCTTGATGTTGACAACAATCGAAACATCAATGTCAGCGACCTGTGGGTTGCCCTTCTTGTCATTATAAGGAACATCAACTTTGTAATTCACACGATCTGCCTGCTTTGCTCTAAAACCCTTGGCTTCTTGTTCAATTTCATAGCCGCCCTTGATGGGATATAGGACACCATAGTTCACCATCTGGAAACCGGAGTCTGTAATGGACTTGGTAATCTGCTCCATGATGGACTTGTTATACATATAGCTACCTAGTTGGACTAGGCTTAGAAATGCGAACACACCGCCACCACTCACACGAGCGGCTTTGGCTTCTTGGACACCAGTTGCGATAACACGATAGTTTGAAACAAAGACCTGACCTTTAATTACAGATTTGCCTGTTTCAACCCAACCATCACAAATTACTGGGAATTCCTCACCAGGTAGTTTACAGAAATTCTGGACAAAGAATCTCTCAAATTCAGCTAGTTTGTCTGCTTTTCTAGCACGCATCATCTTATCAAAGAGAATGTATGCTTTCTCTGAAAACAATGCAGGATCAACCAAAATGGCATCCCTCATGATTTCACCAAAAATCTGGAACTCGGAAGGTTCAATCTTTTCAAAGGCTTTTCTCAATTCGTTTCCGACATCGCCAGATTTTCCTTTATGCATTTTCTCAATAACTTCCTTTCTCAACTTGTCAAAATCTACACCCATATTAAGACCTCATTTGAATAAAATATCTGTAATCCAAAGATATTCGTCTTTTTAATATTAAAGATAGTTGGGACGGATTCTTTAAAGAAGGACAGAGTACACTATTCTACTTGTACAATCTCAATTGAACGTGTTAGAATCAGCAGTATTGGAATGATCAGATATTGTGGCAAAAAGGAGAATATTAAAATAAAGTATTATATGCATTTGCTAGTCAACCAGCGTAAATTCAAAGATACCTATCTAAGTGCATTACTATGAATTTTCTAAATGCTTTTTATGTCTAGAGAATAAAATAGTAGACAATATTAGGACGAGAATTTTCGAGTTTCAATAGCAACTGACAAGGACAAATTCATAATGAAAAACAAATTCCATGTGAAGAGAATAGCTCTAGGTCTGTTGATAAGCATACCAATCTGCATCATGATAGTTCTTAGTAATCCTCCTTGGGATACTCCGGGAGCTGCTACTGCATATTATTCTATACTCGCGTTTCTTAGTGTTACAATAACTGTAAGTGTTGCCAATAGAATCAGAATTGATCCTTCTGCATCGAATAACATTCTCTTCACTGGTAGTGGGTATGCCTCGATAACATTTGCTGGCGCAGCAATCTTCTATATTCTTACCAATGAAACACCAGTAATTCATGCCCAAGCATCAGGAATTTTCCTCAATCTAGTTGCGTTGGTTATCACGGGTCTCATGATGGTGTTGTATGCCACTCTTAGTGGCAGGCAGATTGATGAATCCTCAATATGGGAAAGAAGGTCAACTCCTTTTATCTTGATAATAATTTCAACTGCAATATTTGTCGGCCTAATGGCGGCAGCGAGGCAATCTATTTCGGATATCTATTTCATATCTGCAGGATATATTGTGGGAGCTGTGGCAACCATCTCATTTGTAATAGCTGCAATCGTGATGTACAGAAATAGAGCACAGGTATCATCATGTGATCCATACAGGATGGCGCTATCATTCCTGTTCTTTGCAGGAGCAATAATCAATCATTTACTACTACTCATCAATCCATCATCATATTGGATAATTTCCATTATATTAATGGCAATAGGATTGATCATTGCCAACGTTGCTATTAGTTATCCATTCCTATTGGATTTAGGTGTACATGATAATGTCGCATATGGAGTGACATTAATTACAAGCTTATTTGCTGTCATCCCATTCATATTTGCTCAGATTATAGAAGGATTCATTGGTATTGGTCAAATCATTGATATAGGGGCAATAGTAATTGTTCATCTTGGAGGAGCGTTTCTAGCGGGATTATCAGTATATTCGCTTTACGCGAAATTAAAGATCAAATACTCACCAGGCCAATTGGCTATAATCTTCCTGCTTCTCTATTGGATGATTTCTGAGATTGCCATTGTTGTAACCCACCTTACACCCCTCTATGGATTTACTTCAGAATCAAAGGTTTCGTACATAGTTGGAAGCATATTCTCGGTTATTATGTTGATAATTGCTGTCCGTTCTGTCTTGAATCCAGCACGGTTTAGATATAAAAATGTAAAAAGAATACTACTCCTCGGGTTCATAATTCCGCCATCAGTAATTGTTATTGGTGAATATATCAGGTTGCTAGCGTATTCAGCATTCCCAGAGATCCAGATAGGACTTATTGGACCGTCTATAATGTTAGGAATGAGCTATATTGCCCTTTATGTACTGCTCACCTACATCATACTATCAACAGGAGCCTCTGGAGGTGAACTAACCTTTGATTCAATTGGAGCTGCTCTTGCCTCGGTCTGGATTCTTGTCGTAATCCTAAAAGCTAATTTTGGGTTCGCAACAGCCGGATGGTGGGTTGCGGAGGCAATTATTTGCATAGCAATAGTATTCTTCGCTACTCTTACACTTCTTATGTATCATACTGCGAGCAAAGAAGCAGAGATGGTAATCCCTGCCGCCACAGCTTTTTCAAATATCTTATCTGAAAACATTGTCAAACATCAAGAGAAAGCTATTGATACTCTTTCAGAACTCACAAAAGAAACACAGTCAAGTGAAAAGCGACTTGATCTCGTTGCAACTAGTCTCCATGAGATTTCAAAAGCAAATGAGCTCGCTAAATACATTCAGGCGATGGTGACACAAAACAAGTTTGATAGTGCGGATTTAGAGGCTGTGAATCTGATGAACGCAATAACAAACGCTATGACCCGATTGAATATCTCCGAAGATCTATTAAAAATCGAAGACAGAAATAAATTCCGGACAAAGTATGCACTCGCAAACAGTCTTCTTGTTGAAGTCTTCTATTATCTCTTTAAGGGGATATCTAAAAGAATTGGCATGATTAGTCTGATAGGCGCAGATATCTCAAATCTTGAGATTGTTCAAGAGAAACAACTTGAGATCACTTTTGATATTGTCATCAAGTCTGACAACGTCAATGAACGCTTGGGTCTTGTCAAGAGGTATTCAGAGGACTACTCAATGGATGTTATCGAATTTGCATACGCAAAACGAATTTTGAGCCTTTTTGGAGGAAACATGCGCTGGAACACAGAACTAATTTCGAATCAAGATATACTCATCACCGTGAAAATTCTTCTAAACTCAACATTGGATTCAGACACGCTCAAATGATTATCAAAGATATCCTTCGGATAATCTAAATTCATCCAAAAATCAGGATAAATGATAGAGTTCCAAAAATGCTGAGACCAACAGACATCGTTTGTGTCTGTGATTTCAAGGCATACCATATATTAGTATAGTCAGATGTATTAATTACATATATAGTGTATTACCTTGTATATATTATTATAATATTCTTCCATGAAAACAAAAAGCTTATTACATTTATAATGTAATACTATTACAAGGCTTTGTAAAAACTTGGAAAACTAGAGTCCAACGAATCTGCCATAATTCGTGGAACTCAAGCAAGCATAACAATTGCAGCTAGAGCCTTGTCTAAGAGAGGAGATAGATGTGAGTTACTCAAAAAGAACAAGAATAGGTCTAGCGATGGGTGTCTTTGTAATCCTTTCACTCGTTGTCTTCGGTGCATTATATTGCATTGCATTTTCGGCTTGCGATGTAGAGATACTTACCGACACAGATGGAGGTATTGGAACAGAAGACCATCATAGAAGTATATCCTATGAGCCAATCCAAAGTGTCAGACGAGGAGATATAGAATATGTGCCAGATTGCGATCCCATTTTGACATATAGCGTTCGGCGGGGATCAATAGAGTATGTGCCATACTATAATCCGTATTATGGAAATCGTCGAGGGCCCATCGAAATATTACCGGAGTATAATCCATTTCTTATCATTCGTCGACCACCAGTTGTAATCTCACCATTCTAGAGATAACAACAGCGGTCATGATAAAAATGGAATCAACGGGGGTTTTCTCCCCCAATTCTTTTTCTTTTGTCCGATCATTTCAACAGTTTTAGTAAATGAGCAGGTGTACGAATCAAGATTTATCCTGCAGCGCCTCATACGCGTGTCTTTTTGCAGAATCACGCATTTTCCGGATTTCAGATGCCTGTGATATA
The DNA here is from genome assembly GCA_016839245.1 of Candidatus Thorarchaeota archaeon. The sequence goes on along the minus strand of JAEOUN010000088.1, from coordinate 20,782 downwards.
ATTTCATCAAACATGTCCTTTCGAGTGTAAATTGCTTGAGCAACAAAAGCGGAAACAGCTTCGGATCTACTCTTGAAAATATCTAGTTCAACGAGGGCATCAAGCACTTCAACCAAATCCCCACTCATTCGTGTCATAACACTGACTTCTCTTTTGGAGGGTTGAATTTTGTCAGAAAGTTTTCCTAGGAGTTGTTCTTTTAATGTCAATTGACTTGTTGTATTTGATTCTGTTTCTTTTTTGGGCGGCATTTTCATGACCTCAATTTTTCCAAGTATTCTATAATATTAGAGTACTTATTCTTATTTTTATGTAATACTATTACGTAAGACACTATTAAATGATTCTGCAAAGGCAGATTCTAGGATTTATTGGCTTCTGTTTTACTTTGGAGCGAATTGATTTCAAAATCGGAGATATTTCCACCACTTAGCACCAGTACGATACGCTTACCCTTAAAATCAGAAAGGTATGTCAATATAGCAGCCACGGGAACTGCTCCAGCGCCTTCAATCTTTAGGTTCTCCTTTTCATATAAGACCAGCATTGCCTGCAAGATTGATTTCTCTGGCACTAACACAATTTTATCAACATAGCAGCCTATCAAATCAAGGGTAATTGAGTCGGATTCAACCCCGCCCATAAGACCTTGAGCAAGCGATTCAAATTCGTCAGCCTGTACCCAATGTCCTGCTTTCCACGATTCATATACTTCTGGTGATGCTTCAGATTGTACCCCCACAATCAATACATCAGGATTCTTGGCTTTGGCTGCTAATGCAATACCTGATATTAGACCACCACCACCGATTGGGACCAAGATTGCATCTATATTATCAAGCTGTTCCATAATCTCTATTCCAATTGTTCCAGCTCCGGCTACAATCTCAGAATCATTGTACGGACTTACATAGATCAATCCTTTTTCTTTGGCCAATTGTCTGGCATATTGCTCAATCTCTTCGTAGCCAACAGTCTGTATAACTTCAGCACCAGCTTCCTTAAGTCGGTCTAATTTCTCTCGAGAGCCATTGATAGGAAATACCACAATGGCTGAAATTCCAAGTTGTCTTGCTGCATACGCAACACCAAGCCCATGATTTCCAGTTGATGCTGTTATGATTCCTTTTTCAATCTCGTGAGATGGAAGAGTGATCAATCTATTGATGGCCCCTCTCACCTTAAATGATCCAGTGACTTGTTCATTCTCTAGTTTAAGGAATACAGATGCATCAAGTAATTCACTGAAGTACTTTGATTCTCGAAGGGGTGTTATTGCTGCTAATGCCTTAATTCGTTCCCTTGCAGCTTTAATCATATCGAAAGATACCATTAGAACAACCTCTGATGAGCACCGATTCTCATTTCTTTGTGTGTTTAAAAACTGAATCATGGACAAGAGACGATGTGGTCAATCAGCAGTCAATAACACAGAGAGGTACAATCATCTCGTTTGGACTTGCACCTCCATGATGACCAATTAAGTTAGGAGGATTAAATCCGGGAAAACAATTAAGGATTGCATGACCCTCCTTGAAGATAAGTGTATAATCACCGACACGAGTATCAAGACGAGGATGTGGAGTATACAATCCAAACCAACCCTCCTCAATTAGATCCTTGCTTGGATAGAGGTCACAGACATCTTCGAATGCATTACGGACATACCTCTCGAACTCGTTCACCTTTTGAGGACGCACATAAGCATATACACTTCGAGTGTCGCCGCACAATGGCAATAAGAGACATTCCTCGAATCTAGTATGATCTTTTGTATAAATCATGTTTGAGGAAGGCACATCGTCAAATCCATGATCACCTGTAATGATGACCTTGGTGTCTGTACCTTGAATATTTTGGATGAATGTTTTGAGATGACCATCAAAATCAGTCAACTGCTGAGCTGCTTCCTTACTCCTAAATCCAAGTAAATGTGCAATGGCATCAAATCCTGGCCAATAACCATAGATGAAATTCGTTGATCGAGATTGACTTACTCTCTTTTCGACCTGAGTAAAGAAATCATCAAGACCTGCATATCGAATTCGATTCGCGGACTCAGCCAGATTCCGAGTAAAGACAGAGTTGACAATTTGCTCAGGCAAAATTAACGAGTAGTCATCACCAAGAGGTTCATAGATTGATTTGGTAGTGACAATATTTGCAATATCACTTCCAATGAGATTGTAATCGATAGTATTGCTATATGGTAAGATTCGGGAAACAATACCATATTCGCGAAGATATACAAACCAACCAGTCACACCATGTTGTTGAGGAGCTACACCGGACATAATCGAAGTGATTGCTGAACCAGTTGAGGGCAAGAATACAGATGTAAGAGAATCAGAGAGGTGCTTCCTAAGAAGAGTGCTAGTGGCGTTCTCCTTAAGGTAATTATAACCCAATCCATCAACAAGTAGCAAAATTATGTTTTTTGTCTGTTCTAATTCATCAAGAGCATTAGAATTCAGTGCGGGATATTCACATTCAATGCCAAAGGACTGAGCAATTGTGCATGATAGATTGACAATACTATTTGTATAGTCTGGTTTCATTTTCATCTCTCATTTATGAACAATAATACTCTTTATCATTCTACTCAACTATTAATGTAAAGAATATAAATGAAATTTCAACTAGTCACTCTCAAAATCCTGAGAGAATCTATCGCTGATCCAATCCCGAACATCGTCGTCTCCCATACTAGGAGGTTGATTTGGTTTTTCTAGACCTTTATCACGTCGCTCCTTCATCAACAAAGAGAGGTTTCTCTCTTGAACCACATTTCCACCCTCAAATTCAATCTCAATTACCGTCTCAAAGGATTCAGCGCTCTGGAAACCCATATGTACGTACATTGTTGATATGAAGTCTTTGGCAATACGAATTTTACCAGTAAATGGGACCTTCAGCATCAGATTCTCATAGACATGGCTAAATCCATACTCTCCCTCTCTAGGTACTATATCATTTACAGGAACAGCATTTTGAGTGTTGATATCCATTTCTTCAAGGAGTAGCTCTCCATTCACACAATTATATGACATACAGAATCCTCTCCAACATGCTGTTGATCCAGGTCTTGTCACCATCCCAAAATCATCAGGGGTGAAGAGGCCGTTACCATCAATACCAACAAGCTCAAAGATTTCTCCATTGTATCTGAATTTATCACTTATCTGACCAGTCATTTTTGATCACGCGATTATACTGCTTATTTGAGCGTCGTATTGAATGCCTAAGAAGTTTAGTTGTAGGTAAATACTCATAACAGAATGTTCAAGGTCGTTTTCTAAATCCACGTTCTTTTCACCATTAACAGGAGAGTAACCTAATGAATACGAAGCAAGCCGCTGCAGGATTTATTCTCGTTCTTTTGCTAATTAGCGGCATATTCATTAGATTGTACCTTAATCAAGAGATAGAACCCACTGATACAACACCTCCAGTCGTGTCTATCATTACTCCCTCCGATAACACAACCGTTACAGGTCAAGTAACGATATCATTTGATGCAACTGATCAAAGTCCGATTACGCAATTTGAGGTTTTAATAGATACAAATCCGAAATCAAACAACCAATCATTTGAGTGGGATACAACACTTGAACTCAATGGGCTTTATACCATTTTGTGCAAAGCAATGGATAATTTTTCAAATTGGGGAGAGATGTCGATAGTTGTGACGGTGAATAACGATGAATCTGAAAACAATCCACCTGTTGTGACCATTGATTCACCAAACGAAGGAGATGTATTATCAGAAACAGTCCTTGTAACTACCACCGTTGATGATGAAGAGTCTCTTAAAGCAAGGATTTACATTGACAATAAATATGTAACTGGCATTGGAAGTTTCCTCTGGAATACTGAACTGTGGGATAATGGTAATCATACCATCATTGCCAACGTGAGTGATAGTAGGGGACTCGTAGGATGCGACTCCATACAGGTGACAGTGCATAATAATGTGGTAGCACTGAATTTCACCGGAGAACTAAAAATAATGACATACAACATTGAGGAGTCGGGCATCAACGAAGATTGGAAAGAAGTCGTCAAAGAAGAGAATCCAGACATTATGATATTGGTTGAAACAGGAACGTGGGAAGATCACAATGATCAGATCCTCAATGAAGTGATAGATGAATTCAATGATTATTTCGTTAACGATAGTCCATACTCCGGGTATTGTGCGCAGAATGTCGCATTCTCAACAAGTGGTGAAGCAATCCTAAGCCGTTTTCCAATTCTTGACTTTATTCAAATTCCAATAGTGACTCTTGACGATGATAGTAGTTATGATGTCACTCACGATTTCATTCATGCAATTGTCAACGTTAATGGAACGAATATCAATATTATTGGAGCACATTTGAAAGCAAGTTCAGGGACTGATAATGAAAATAGACGAGAGTGGGAGACTGAAGGCATAATCAATTACATGGATAGTCTTGGCGATGTGCCCATTATGTTCATGGGAGACCTCAACTCATTCTCTCCTGCAGACACAGGTGACCTTGCACCTCTTGGAAACCTTGGGTATGGTCCTCTGACGATGCTTTTATACCCAGATGATCTAATATATGGTCAGTATTCATCAGAATTGCACAATTTCACGGATATCTTCCGTACTCTTAATCCAACAGATCCAGGATATACTTACGGTCATCAAAGCCCAAGTTACTTATCACGAATTGATTACATAATCGTGAATGACTACTTCATAAATCATCTCATTAATTCAACCTGTGGTGATACTCCTCATGCATATACCGGTTCAGATCACTACTCAGTAGATGTCTGGCTTGGATGGGAACTAAGTAATACAACAGACAACAGTCCACCTGCGCAAGTGAAAGGTCTAATGGCATTTGCAAATTATACTAATCGTGCGGATCTCTGGTGGGACACAAATAACGAAACTGACCTTCATCAGTATGTAGTCTATCGAGACGGTGTAAAGATAGCAGAGGTCGCTACAACTTGGTATAATGATACTGGACTTATGGCAAACACCACCTATTCATATCAGGTCTCTGCAAAGGATATCAATGGCAATGAGGGAGAAAAATCTGCCATGGTAAATGTGACCACTTGGGAAACTCAACCAAGTGACTCAATTGTAATAAATGAGATATTACCAGATCCGGATATCCTGTACACTGAAGAGTGGATTGAATTGTATAATCCATCTACGAAGGAGGTCGATCTTTCTGGCTATATTTTGGATGATATTATTGAGGGTGGTACTGCACCGTACACAATACCAGCAGGCACGATTATCACTCCAGGAGGATTCTTACTATTCAATCAGTCTGTGACTGGCATAGCGATAAATAATGCAGGTGATACAGTCAACTTCATCAAACCTGATAGTGTGACCGTACAGGACTCCTATTCTTTTTCATCATCTTCGAATGATGTGAGCCATGGAAGAGAGACAGATGGTGGACCGACATGGACAACATTCACTAGTCCAACACCAGGGATGAGTAATACCACAACACCACCTTACTTGAAAGAGCAATCTATTGGGGAAATCGTTTTCGAGTATTTTGTCAAGGTTGTTTAGAGGTCAGTCACAATAAACGGACCATGCAAGAGTGCTAGTCGTTGGGCAATGAATCAGGATATTCTAATAACCAAGCCAAAAGACTTCTATCTAGCATATTACATATGTATCTCCCTTGGAGGACTATACCTTGGTAACATATGATAGTAAAGAACAACTTATGGAGGTCTTTCATAAGTTCTGGGCGGAAGCAAGAAAAGAAACAGATGTCATGGAAAAACTTGCTAAGTCGCAGGTTGTTGTGAGATTTGACATTGAAGATCCTGAGGCACATCTCACTATCAACTTTAGAGATCCAGGTCCAAACGGAGAGATAGGAACCCTTTCGTTCGACAGCGATGTAGAACCAGAGATAACAGTCTGGTCAAAGTCGGAAACAACTAACAAATTCTGGCAGGATAAGTTGAGTACAACTGTTGCCATGGCGAGAGGTCAGGTCAAACTAGAAGGATCAGTTGCGAAAGCACTTGGATTACTCTCAAAGATTAAACCATTATACAAGATCTATCCTCAAATCCTAAAGGAGATGGGATTGGACAATCTGATTCTCTAGGGACATTTCATCGAGTGTGTACTGATGAATGATCTGAAAATTGTTGACAGTTTGACCATCACTGTACTCGTAGATAATGTGGTTGAACTGTATAGTAGTGAGAAACATGAGAACGTACTAAGTGCTAGCCAATGGGTCAAAAAAAAGGAGGATGAATCACTCTACGTATTTGCAGGTCATGGACTTTCGTTTCTTGTCCAGACCAGAGTCGGAGATAGTAGTTTTGAGATACTCTATGATACAGGTCCGTCAAAGGAGATTCTTCTCCATAATTTGGAAGTGTTGAACATTGATGTCTCCTCGGTAGACGCCATTGTAATGAGTCATGGTCACTGGGATCACTTTGGAGGACTGTTGGAGGTTCTTAGGAGAATAGGAAGAAAAGACATTCCAGTATTTATACATCCCAAGATGCTTAACCCACGACGAACAGTCTCTCAGACAAATGAGGGAGAAAAGATCAATAATTTTCGTCTACTGCCTTCACTTGATGATATTGTAGCTGCTGGCGGCAAGCCCGTAATTAGCGCAAAGCCAGAATTGCTTGCAGGGAATACAATTCTAAGAACTGGGGAGATTCCTCGTCTTACTGCATATGAAACAGGATTTTCAAATCATCAGATGCGGATCAATAATGAATGGATAGACGACTCAATGGTCATTGATGATAATTGCCTAGGAATTCTGACAACATCAGGAATTGTCGTTATAACTGGATGTGCGCATTCGGGAATCGTAAACTCAATCAGAGAGATCATTAACCTTACTGGCGAAGATAGCATTCGAGCAGTTATTGGTGGATTACATCTGATGGGAAAGAGAAACATGCCACGTATTGAGAGAACCATAACGGATCTCAAAGAAATCGCGCCTGGGATGATTGTTCCATGTCACTGTACAGGTACAATAGCGCAGCAGCGTATCGCTCAAGGGCTGCCAGAGGCATATTCCTCAGGAAGCACAGGGAATCGCTATGTATTTTGACAATTGACAGAAAGAAAACAAATGAAGACAGACGATAAAGTATATTAGTAGATTTTTCACACTCAATAATATTAACCATAGTTAATGGTGATTTAGTATGGCACAAGCAGTAAACAAACAAATGAGTATTGCAGAAGTAGTCATGAAGTGGCCAGAAACCGCTGGTGCCTTCATGGAAGCAGGCCTTCATTGTTATGGATGTGCAGCTGCACGTTATGAAACAATCGAACAGGGAGCATTAGCACATGGCATTGATCCCGATAAGCTAATAGAGTCACTCAATGAAGTAATCGAAGAAAACGAATAAGAATAGAATAGATCCAGCCCTCAACCAGAGAGGCTGGTTCTTGTATATCTTAAATGACAGTCCTACTTCTTCAGATTTGGTCATTTATTCTCGGACTGGTTTTGTTCTGCCATAAAGCCGTCCAGTCTCTTCTTCCGACATCTCAAAACTGTGTTCAGGCTTAGGAAAAACAGAAGATCTCACTTCATCAGAATACTGATTTACTGCATCTCTGATGACACCACGAATACTTGCATATTTTTTGACAAACTTTGGCTTGAAATCCTCAAAGAGGCCCAGCATATCCCAAAGAACAAGCACCTGACCATCGCAATGAGGACCAGCTCCAATTCCAATTGTGGGGATACTCACGGATTCTGTTATCACTTTCGCGGTTTCTGAGGGCACCAGCTCTATAACAAGAGAGAATACGCCTGCATCTTCTAGCGCTTTTGCTTGCTCTACTAATGTCTTTGTCATTTCAGCAGTTCTTCCTTGCACGCGATACCCACCAAGTTGAAAGATCGATTGAGGAGTAAGACCGATGTGACCCATAACTGGAATTCCCGAATCAACAACAGCTCGGACTATATCTACAACTCGACCTGCTCCTTCGATCTTTACTGATTCTGCTCCACCCTCTTGAAGCATAAGTGCGCAGTTCTTGAGAGCTTGTTCCTCACTTATTTTGTAAGACATAAAGGGCATATCTCCTACAATGAGTGAATCAGGTTTTGCTCGCGCTACAGCAGAGCAATGGTGCATGACATCATTAAGAGTAACAGGGATGGTACTCTCATAGCCAAGTAATGCATTGCCAACTGAGTCGCCAACAAGAATCATATCAACACCGCATTCGCTAAGAATAGCAGCAGTCGGTGCGTCGTAAGCGGTAAGCATGACAATTTTCTTACCCTTCTTCTTGAGCTCGCGAATTTTATGAGTCGTCATTCGTGCCAAATTGCATTCGCCACATAATCCAGTTACAATTGATTATTTATATAGTTCCTATAGCGGATATATAATGTATATACATTGTAGATATTTTAGAGGTCAATCTCTTTTTGTCGGAAATAACGCTTGTATAACTCAACGCCAATAATTGTTGGAACAGCCAGAAGGATACAGATTATCCAATCATAGGCAGTCAGTGGAATAATATAGAAATTGAGTCCATAGATGGAGAGGATCTCGTTTACAAGAGGGACATACATCAATAGGTAATGTGCTGTGTAGATTAGACCTAATAACAACACAAAAATCCATGTACCTGGTTCACGGAGGCTCTTATGGAGAGGCAGGTTAATTCTGCGAATGAGAAGAACAATCGTGCTTTCCACAATTAGAATGACAGAGAGAAGCATGGAAGTTGCTTTGAGAGAATACCAGACAGGATCATCTGCTAAATAGAATTCACTCCAGAATCCACTGGTGTTTGTAGGAGTTATTTGAACGATGCCAAGATAGCCAGTATAAGTCAGGAAGTAAACCGTTGCGGCGCCCATAGCCATTAGAATTACATTCAACGCCATGATCTTTCCAAGGTTTCTTGTTATAATTTCTTGACTATCACGTGGTTTGTCCTCCATTGCTCGGGGTGAGGTTCTATCAAAGACTAATGCAAGACCAGGAAATGAGTGTGTTGTGACAACCAGATAGAGTTGCTGCCAGTAGCTTAGAATCTCTATAGTTGGGAGGATAAAAAGGGCTCCAAAAAATATGATGCTCTCAAAGAGGTTGATTGCAACATAGAAGTAAATCATCATTCGTATCTTATTGAATAGCCCTCTGCCCTGATGCACTCCTGAAACTATCGATGCGAAACTATCATCTGTAATGACAATGTCAGCGGCCTCTTTAGCCACATCTGTGCCAGTGATGCCCATAGCAATACCAGCATCGCTCATAGCCAATGCAAGAGCATCATTGACACCATCGCCAGTCATCGCTACGACTTTATTCTGGTCTTGATATCGTTCCACAATGATTTGTTTATGATCAGGATTGACTCGTGCAAAGACATTGGTCCTTGCGAAGTCTTCATCACTGATATCATTAATGTAAGATCCCTCTACAACGAGCGAGTTCTGCAAATATATTCCAAGATCCGTGGCAATCGTCTTCGCTGTTGCTGCAGCATCACCTGTTATCATTATTACATTAATGCCAGCACTATGACACGCGTTTACAGCATCCTTGACACCATCACGTGGTGGGTCAACAATACATGCAAAACCAAGGTAGGTCAATCCCTTCTCAGCCTTTTCGCGAGCTTTGTCGCCAGTAGGAATTGACTTCATCTGTTTATATGCAAGGGAGATGACACGATACCCCTTCGATGCAAAATCGTTTGCTAGATCTTTCACCCTGTCGGATAGTCCAGGAGCCATCAGGGAAGGCGCATCTTCACCATTGGTATATTCACATAGTGGCAGAAGAACTTCGGTTGCCCCCTTTACAAAGACAACAAAACTGTCTTCATCCCGACATATTTTTGACATGCGCTTCAATTCGGAATCAAATGGGAATTCTTCTACGACAGCATATTTCATCTTTATACCTACTTCATCAACATGGCTCTTTCTGAACAAGGTCAGGAGCGCAGCATCGGTAGGATCACCAAGAGGCACCCAATTTATACTATGATCAGGGAGACGCTCTTCAATAATCTCAGAATCATTAGCAATACCGCCACAGGTAATTAATCTAAAGAGACCTTTCCACCTGAACACATCTTTTATGTGCTCCTCTTCAACATCACCAAAATTCGAATCTATGGCTCCTTTCAGCTGCACAATATTACCTGAGGGACTGTAACCATCGCCTTCAATAGAGAACAGATTCTTGGTGTCCCAACAATATTTTACAGTCATCTCATTCTTAGTCATGGTCCCTGTTTTATCACTACAGATTACACTGACACGACCGAGACTCTCGACAGCAGAAAGATCACGAATGATAACTCCCTTCTTAGCCATTGCTAATACACCCGTAAGCAAGACTATTGTTGTTAACAATGGAATGTTGATCGGCATAATCGTCATGGCACGAGTGATTCCAGCTCCGATTCTTTCTGAGATGTTTTGAGGTGAAAATATGAAGGGAACGCCACTTAAGATTGGATAGACAAAAACTTGCCAGATGACTGACACAGCCATTAGAACGAGTGCTGCAATTCCAAGATACTTTGCAAGAACATTCACTTTTCTTCGAAGGGGAATATCACCGGTATTCAGTGCTTCAAGAGTTCCTTGAATCTTTCCTATCTCAGTGTGAGCACCAGTAGCAGTAGTGACTACACTTGCCAAACCTGTCGAGACATAGGTCCCGAAGAAGACCATATTTAGTCGATCCGTAAGCATGTCATCCTCTGACACATGAGCAGCTTCACTTTTCATTACAGGAACACTCTCTCCAGTCAGCGAAGCTTCTTCCGTCATCAGGTTAGAAGATGTGATTATTCGAGCATCAGCAGGAATTCTATCGCCTTGTTCAAGTTTGACAATATCACCAGGGACAATATCGAGAGGTGAAATATTAGCTTCTCGACCATCGCGAATGACTCGAGCTTCACCGGCAGATAATTTCTCGAGAGCTTCAAGTTTCTTTTGAGCTCGATATTGTTGAACCATTGCGACAATTGCATTTACGGCAACTACGGCCAACCATACCGTTGCACCACCCATCGTGTTAATGTCCGAAGGGAATAGAAAAGCGATAAGAATCAAAGCAAATGAGCTTATGATGTAGATTGTGATAAGCCAATTCAAAATGGGGGCGATATAGACTTGCCAAAAATCTCCACGATATTTAGGAATTGTATTAGGACCGACTTCTTGAAGGCGTTTATTTGCATCATCAGTGGATAGACCGTTTTTACTATCAACATGGAGGGCTTTGAAAACATCCTCAAGAGGTATTGAATGGTAGGGAACTATTGGCCCGATTTCTGTGATGGCGTCTTCTTCCGACAATGTTAGTACCTCTTGAGGTTTCATCGATGAACAGAAGTGCAGATAAATGAACCGTGAATGGTCACATCTTCCCGCTAAGTAAATACGACAGATAATCAACCTTTTGAAGCTTTTCTGTAATAGTGCAGATGTACCAGAGTCGATAGCTTCTTACGTATATATAAAAAGCCACAAATATCGCACGCATCTGTTAGACCAAGGTGTATCATAATGGGTTATTATTGGGAACCAGCTGTCAGTAGAAAATCCAAATCAAATGGATCAAAGATTATTGCATTACTAGTTATTTTGATGATTCTTACATCAGCAGGGCTTGTCTACGTTATTACAATTTCGCCAAGTAGTACAACGCCAACTAGCAAAGTTCGAGTGGCTATTCTCGACTCAGGGATAGATATGGATACAGGATTACAGAGTAGGATTGTATCTACGCAGAGTTTTGTCACGATTGAAAATGGATACGACTACACTGATCTCAATATAACGGATTCAAAACCAGAGGATGTCCCGCATGGGACAATTATTGCCAAACAAATAGCTACAAGCTCCAATATCGAGCTTGCTATTGGAAAAGTTTTAGGAATTACTGGAGTGGCTACAACGGAGGGCTTGGTAGCAGCAATCTATTGGGCAGTAAGCCAGAATTGTAGTGTAATCAATTTAAGTCTGGGTGGCTCACCTACTTTGGGAGACCCGTTGAAAAATGCCACAGATTGGGCATTTCAACAAGGAGTAGTTGTCGTTGCTGCTGCGGGGAATAGTGGAGAGGATGGTGTTATTGGGACAAGTATCGAATCCCCAGCACTCTATGAATCATGCTTAGCAGTAGGAGCTCTAATGGAGGATGGAAGTCCAGCAGGCTTTTCATCAATAGGACCAGCAAGAGACCAATACATGAAACCAGATTTAGTAGCTGCAGGGTATGTCACATACTCAGATGGAAATAGGTACTATGGCACAAGTTTTGCGGCTCCAAGAGTGGCTATTGCAGCAGCGGAATTGATCGGAAATTCAATTGATCGCAATATCACATATACACCAGGATCTATCATGACTGCACTTTTGAAAGGCGCAGACTTGATGAGTGACTATCCATCATATGTAGTAGGGGCTGGAAAACTTAACACAGCAGCGTCATTGCAATTAATTTTGGACTCGTCAGACGAAGGGTCTACACCAGCATTGAGTTATGCATTTCCAGGCGAACTACCAATCGACTATGAATGTCTATTTGCATCGGATACATACTCTTTCAATGTAAGAATTCTTACCGGTGGAAACACAACATTTGAGACCTACATTGCCAGTGATAATGCAGATGCGTTTATTATAGATGATGGGATAGTGATCAATCAAGTAGGGCAAGTTCTTGTAGCAGTTAATGTTCCCAGTTCAGGTACAAGCACCCTTGAGGGTACCATTACATTTACATCAGAGGAGTTTGGACAGACAAGCCTCCATATCTCATTTGAAGTTGGAGTTGCTAGTGCAAGAGTTGCTTTTGATATCGCTCATACTCCGTGGGACATCGATTCTATCTATGGACAATTTCGAGAGTTCTACAAATTGCTTGTTGATAATGATATTTCTGTAACTGAGATTCGAGATAGTTCCATAATTAATCTAGCAACATTACAACAGTACGATGCAGTAGTAATATTAGACCCGTGCGCCTATGATGCAAATGAAACAGATCCCTCGAATCTAACCGCATTCTCAATTCAGTATACAGAGCAGGAAATTCAGGCATATCAAGACTATTACGAGGCAGGAGGTGGTATTTTCATTGCAGCATTATCAAATGCAACATTGAATGTATCTGCTTTGAATGATTTCCTGCAATGGACTGGATTTTCACTTTCATATACCCAAGTACCAGGTGGAAGTACACCGACAGTCATCACCTATATTGATTCGCATATTATTACCTCGGGAGTAAACAGCTTCCATTATCTTGGCGCAGTCGTACACATACCAGTTGACGGTTGGCGTCTAGCACGTTATTTGTGGAATATGCCAGTAATGGGATATAAAGAAGACACAAATGGAGGAAGACTCGTAGTGACAGGAAGTAATTTCATGCTAGATAACTATGGGCTTACTGGATTGTATGAAGGTCAGCAGAACAATGCCTTGCTCGCACTTCGAATCGTGTTATGGTGTGCAGGTGAACTTCCATAGAATCAAAGTGTGTTTCACCACACTTTGATTGCGTGATTAATTGGCCTTTAAATATAAAAGCAGGTTAGTCTCAGTTACTAACAACCTTTCCGAGTCGAAAATCGGATATGCTGATGATTTTGAGTCTATTCAAAGTCATCAGCTCACCCGAAACTAATTCTTGTAACAAGAGCAGTTCAAAGCTGTGTCATTATCAGCACGTTTAACAGTCAGAGAAGACGGCCATCGTTGATGGACGTGGTCCTAAGACTTGTCAAAAACAACAAGAGCATCATATGCTGTTCTTATTGCTTGTACAATTTCGCATTTTATGAACCATGTCTACACCGGAGCACTGTCACCGTTTTTGACTGAGATTCAATCGGATCTTGGCATAAATTATACTCAGATAGGAATCATTTCAAGCGCAGCAGTCGTATCCATGACTATTGCACATCTCCTCGTTGGATATCTTGGAGATAGAGGCTGGAGAGATAGATTCATCTCATTTAGTATACTTTTAGCGGCATTAGCAATGTTGCTGACTAGCATTGCTCACGAGTTTGTAGTTCTAACGATTTTTCAAATCTTTCTAGGTCTTGGGGCTTCAGGGTATCATCCAAGTTCTTTTCCAGCTTTAGCAGAAGAATTTCCAAAGGCTAGGTCAAAAGCAACAGGGACTCAGGCAATTGGCGGTCTCCTAGGAATGGCAATCACACCATTCCTTGGTGTCACTCTGTTTGTAGTCTATGGGACTTGGCAACAATCACTTCGCGTATTAGCTATCATTGGGATTATTGTATTCATACCATCCTACCTATTGATGCGATATTCAAATGGAAAGAAAATCACTCAACGAGTAGGTAATCCAATACAAGTTCAAGAAGAAGACACTCAAGAACTAGACGAGTTCGATGGCCCTGATGGATGGACTAGGAATTTCTGGGTAATAATCATAATAATGGGACTTCGAGGTATGGCGTTTAGATGCACTTCACTTCTGATGCCGCTCTACCTATCTGTGCAGTATGCGACAGGATTAGTGACAGCAGGATACTTGACAGCAGTCATGCTTTCTGCGGGTCTGGTTGGTGAAATCGTATCAGCATATTATTCGGACAAGTGGAAAAGAAGAGTGCCCTTTCTCATAGCATCGACAGGGGTTGCTGCGCCTTCACTTCTTCTTCTCAACTATCATTTAGACGTACATCAATTAATCTTAGTCTTGATTGTTATTGGATTCTTCTTCTATCTTGGAGTCCCAGCAAATACAGCGTATCAGACAGAAGTCAGTCCCAGAGGTTCTCGAGGATTAGCCTTTGGATTAATCTTTTCGATTGGCTCAATTCCAGGAGCACTTTCACCAATAATATTTGGGATAATTGGGGACAATTATGGATTAGAAGCATCAATTATATTCCTTGTGATAACAACCGCATTAGCTACTCTCATAGGATTCTTTTTGAGAGAGCCATCTCGTGAAAGATTCGAAAAGCCAGGAATCATCATCTTTGATTCAACAATGAAATGATTTTTCGGAAATAGTCAAAATGAAAACAACAAATGGAAGTCACAATGTAATGATTGACTATCATATACACCCCGACTATTCATTAGATGCAAAGGGAAATGTGAATGAGTTTTGTGAGCAAGCTTTGCATATAGGACTTAGTGAGATTGCTTTTACTACTCATCTTGATACTGACGGAAAAGATGATTGTTTTGTACGGGTGAAGGGTAAGAAAATAGATGTTCAATCAAGTTATTGGTTGGAAGAATATGAGTCTTCGATTCAAAAGGCAAATGAAAAATATCAAGAGAGAGGATTAAAGGTACTTGTCGGTGTTGAAGTAGATTGCTATCCCGGAGTAGAAGAAAGACTTCCTGAACGATTTTATTCCACTGATTTTGATATTATTCTTGGATCAGTACATCTCATCAATCATATCGCCATCTCTGATGAGTCACGTGCACCAAGGATAATGGAAACATACTCACTTGACGAGTTGAGTAAAGAATACTATGGTGTCCTAATAGATTCACTGGAGCTAAAGTTGTTTGATGTAATAGCGCACCTGGACCTTTATGTGAGATTTGGTGTAGAGTATTATGGCGAGCAAATCAACACTGTTTGGAAATCTTTTATCCCTAGACTTACACAAAAAATGAAGAAGTATGATATTGGTTTTGAAGTTAATACATCCTCGTGGCGAAGAGGAAAGACTGAGCCAATGCCTTCATCCGAGATAATTTCAGCGCTTCTAGAGGCAGGAATCATGAACGTGACCACAGGATCGGATGCACATTTTCCAAAAGATGTTGGAAACGGTATCGAGAGAGCAACTAGGCTATTGCAGCAAATTGGTTTTACAAACGTTTCAAGGTATAGGAAAAGACATCTCTTTCAAGATCCTACTAAACCAAGAACCTGACATCATAAGAGAATTATATCTGATTTTTTTTAATAAGAAGAGGGTGATTTGTTGAGAAATAAAGTACCATTTCTTCTATGTGTCATTGGTGGCATACTCATGATGTATGCAGGAGTTGTCGGCAGTATCGGAATCTGGGAAAAGCTTCTGAATTATGCAACAACGATTGCACCAGAAGCTGCCGATATCGTTGCTTGGATCCTAGTCATTCTCGCCAACATTGCTAGTCTGGGTGGAGTCGCAGTATTCATTGGTGGATATTTCTTAACTACAGACCGTGTGGGAACGGGAAAATTCATCATTGGTATTGCAGCAGGCCTAGGTATCTTTGGACTAATAATTTTCATCTATAACATGTACATGGCAGTAGGTGTTGCAGCATTTGCGGAATTGCTGAGCATTCTAACAACTTCAGCTTCAATTCTCGGTCCTGTCCTCACCATTGTTGCTAGAATCATTGCTAAGAAGCCAGAATAAATTCATGTTGAGGAATGCTTATTGGAATATTCAATATGAAAAGTATTGATTGCATTGACGAAAAACAATCTTGGTCAAATTGAAAGAGGAATGAAACTCATAGAACAGGGTTTCTTCCAAGAAGCAGTAGATGAGATACGATCATATTTACAGAAGTATCCAGATTCAATCGAAGGATGGTATAATTTAGGATATGCCTTGATTGAGTTAGATAAGTATGATGATGCAATCAAAGCATACGACGAAGCTCTTGCTATTGATAACAACATTTTCGAAATCTGGTTCAATAAAGGAACTGCACTCTATGAAACAAAAGACTTCGAGAAAGCCAAAGAATGCTATGAGAAAGCTCTTGAGATTAATCCTGACGATGCAGAGGCGTGGAATAATCTAGGTAACTGCCTATCACGACTTGCAGAAGGAAGAAAAGCAATTGAAGCATATACGAGAGCGGTAGCTCTCAAGCCAGATTATGCAGAGGCGTTCTATAATAAGGCAAATGCACACTTCATTGAAGAGGAAGATGAGAAAGCAATTGCCTATGCTGAAGTAGCATTGCAATTAAAACCAGAGCTTGCTGAAATGATTGGACAATGGATTAACGTAGCAAGAAATAGACTGACATCGAAGAGAGAGCAAGAAGAACACGAGAAAAGAGCAAGAGAGGCCTCTACGGCACGAGATTGACTGATTCATCAGACCTAAAAGGAAGAGAATCAGATTTCAAATATGATTCCGGAAATGGTTCCTCCTGAGGGTACAGACACACAATTCAAAATGAAACCAAAATACATTGCATTTCTTGGTGCATTGATTGTCGTCAGTGGCATTATCTTAGCATGGCTTGGAGGTCACGGCATCTTACCTTTTGATCCAGGTATAACTCTTACAATTACAATTCTCACAGCAACTGTGATAATGTGTTGCGCGTCAACACTAATGATTGGTTCTGTCGCTTCAAAAATCCCTGAATATCAAGATATGGAATTACGATTCCAAGAAGGATTAGCGCATTTTGAGAATGAAGAGTGGGAGAATGCACTCCTAATATTCACAGAACTTGCAGGACCAACCATGGATCATAAACGAGCATTATATTATGCTGCATTATGCTATGGCAAGGTTAACGATTGGGAGAATGTAAAGAAATACATCAAGGCATACTTGAAGCTGAAACCTGATGATAAAGAAGCTTGGGAGTTACTTGCAGATGCACATAAGAGATTATTCGAGTATGAACAAGCAGATATTGCTCTGAAGAATGCGACAAGTCCATCCAAGGATTAATGCATAGTGTAATTCAAGTTCATCGCCTATACGACTGAATTTCGAAGGAATCCGATCTTCTCAATGTGTTGTTCTACTTCATCACCGGCCTTGAGATATTCAGGCGGCGTTCGAGTAAAGCCCACACCTGCAGGGGTACCCGTTGCAATAACATCACCGGGCTCCAGGGTAAAAGCTTGCGAGAGATACTCGATTACTTGTGGAACTTTGACCATCATCTTAGATGTAGAGGATTCTTGTTTCAATACACCATTGACCTTTGTATACAGTTTAAGATTCGAAGCATCACCTAATTCGTCACTTGTAACCAAACAAGGGCCCATTGGACAAAATGTATCTAATGATTTGCTACGAATCCACTGACCATCCTGACGCTGGAGATCCCTTGCACTTACGTCATTAATAATTGTGTAGCCAGCAATATTCTTTAGAGCTTCCTTTGCTGATACATTCCTGCATGTTTTTCCAATGACAACACCTAATTCAACCTCCCAATCGATTTTACTTGAGAGACTTGGAATATGAATCGAATCATTGGGACCAATTACACATGATGGAAATTTCGCAAAAATTACAGGGAACTCCTTCACCTCAGATCCGGTTTCTTGAATATGTTCGAGGTAGTTTTTCCCCAACGCAATGATTTTACCAGGACGAGGAATTGGAGCTTCTAATTCGATAGAGTCCAGATTATGTATCATCAGACGTTCATTATCGGGTGTCTGTTCATATCGTGTCAAGATCTGACGGACCACATCAATCCCTGATTCCCACTGTAATAGGTCAATCATTGTCGAAGGAAAATTCTGACCATGGATGTGGTATTTTCGTCCATAATGAGAAGCCGCATCAGGAATATCCAGGATTCCTGATTCAATCTCGATACCTATCGATGGAACGCCCATTCTAGAATATGTGACTAGACGCATGATATTTGTGAGCAAAACCAATTCTTTTATTCGTAGTGGTGTGAAACTCATATTGGTGTTTACTCTGGGAGAAGAACATACATTAGACGAATTGCCAGACCAAGTCTATGTAGCTCTTGGTCGGAGAGGAATGGAACCACTCCCGCTGAAAGAATGCACATACAATTGTGATGGAAAAGAGCTCAAACTGCTTAGTTTCAATCAGAATAAAGACAGACCAGTTGAGAAGGGGATTGATGAGATAATTGAAGATTGGAACGTATGCTGCGAAAAATGTATGAGGAAATTCACTATTCGTTGCTATGTTCGATATGCAGATGGTGAAAGGATAGATACAAGAGTCGATATTATTGATGATGATGGTAAAAATCTTGGTTGGTTAGGTAGTTACTAGGTGATATAAGATGACAAGGACCTACAAAATCTCTATTCTGCCAGGTGATGGAATTGGTCGCGATGTAATTCCTGAAGCTCTTCAAGTTCTTGAAGCGGTTCAAGAAAGGATAGGAGGAATTGAAACTGAAATGCATGAATTTGAGTGCGGTGGAGAATACTATGTTCGAACAAACAGAGAGTGGTCCGAAGAGGCGGAAACATTCACTAAAGAGGAAGCAGATGCAATCCTCTTAGGCGCAATAGGTGCGAATGATAGTTCGGGGAAGAGCATTAGGTTACCCGATGGAAATCTTGCGGGTTATAGTGCGGTCATAGGTCTTAGGATGGAACTTGATCTCTATGCAAATATCCGCCCAGTGAAACTATTCGAGGGAGTATGGACACCTATCAAGGAGAAAAGTCCAGAGCATATCGATATGACAATTATTAGAGAGAATACAGAGGGACTCTATGCACCTACTCGTGGGATTTTATCAAGAGGACGAATATCAGAAATAGCTATTGATTCACGAATAATTACCAGAAAAGGTTCTGAGAGAGTGATTCGATATGCCTATGATATGGCAAAGAGAGGAAAAGGTGCACCAGTTGATGGTATAAAACGAGTTACGTGTGTCGATAAGAGTAATCTATTGGCCGGATGCCAGCTCTTCAGAAGTATCTTTGATGAGATAGGATTGGCATATCCAGAAATTGAACGAGACTATGCGTATGTTGATGCATGGACTCAATGGAGTATAAGAAAACCAGAGTACTATAATGTGGTTGTTGCACCAAACGAATTTGGTGATATTATTACAGATCTAGGAGCGGCTATACAAGGAGGACTTGGAATTGCGCCAGCAGCGAATATTGGAGAGAACAATGGCGTTTTTGAACCAGTCCATGGCTCAGCACCCAAATATGCGGGAACAAATACTGCAAATCCAATTGCAGCAATTTTGGCCTCAACAATGATGATGGAGTGGTTGGGAAGAAGACACAAGGATAAAAGACTACTAGAAGCAGGAACCGTTGTGAATAGTGCAGTGGCATCAGTATTACGAAATGGCATGATACGTACTCAGGACCTATGTGTTGGCGACTGGAGTGATGTACAACCGAGTTCCACAAAAAATGTAACATCTGCAATTATAGACTGTATACAAAAAGAGTAGGGAAGTGAGTCAATTGGGCAGAACTCTGGCAGAGAAACTACTTGCAAGCCATACAGAAGATGGAAAAGCCTCAGCGGGAGATATCGTTGAAGCAAAGATAGATCTACTAATGGTTCATGAAGTACTTGGATCAAGAATTATCCCAATTTTGAAGGAAATGAATTTTGACCATGTGTGGGATGCTAACAAGATTGTGGTTGTTAATGACCATTGGGCACCAGCATCTGATATCAATAGCGCTGAAATTCATAGACGAAATCGGAATTTTGCTCGCGAACAAGGTATAACTCATTTCTGTGATGTGGACTGTGGAATATCTCATCAGGTTCTTCCTGAAAAAGGACTCATTGCACCAGGAGATGTTGTCATCGGAAGTGATTCTCATTCAACAACTTATGGCGCATTCAATGCATTTTCGACAGGTTTGGCTGCTACCGATTCTGCATTGATCTTGGCCACGGGTTCATGCTGGTTCAGAGTACCTGAATCAATCCATATCGAAGTGAATGGCGAACTACCCAAAATGGTAATGAGTAAGGACTTAATTCTCAAAATAATATCTGATCTTG
>JAEOUN010000087.1 GCA_016839245.1 Candidatus Thorarchaeota archaeon | reverse complement strand
CTTCAGCTAGATTATTATCATTATTAAAAGTAGATTTTAGATGTTGGAGATACTCAGTGGGTTTATTCTTTAGCTCTTTTGCTGATTCTACCATGAGAGGTAGTGCTCTAACAATGTTGTCAACAATCGTAATATCAGAGTATATTGCAGTTCTGCTCATTGGATTCAAATCGATAGTTATCACGTACTTACCAACAGCCTTGAGAGCCTCAGTTCGATCGCCATCTTCAAGAGGAACTAGCACAACATCTGCCATTCCTATGCCTTCTGGATCAATCTTACGTCTATTACCAGACAATTCAGGAATTATCTCTGAGGGGCGATCATGAGTACCAAGGATTTTTGTTGCACCAGCTTTTAATAAAGCACCAAGAATTGCATCCTCACGCTCTTTGCTATAATAATACAGATTAATTTCCAGAGGGGCTCCTGTAATCTTTGAAAGCTGTACCATTTCTTTAGGGACAAGTGAACAAGCGTTGCCATTAATACTAATTACAGGATGTTTTGCTGTTAATAGAGCTGCAACAGCAACCTGTATAGCATGTTTTGCTAAATCAGTAGTTTTCTCACCAATTAAATAATCGAAGGCTTCACCTCTACCATGGGCAAGAAGTCCTGCGATAGCAACTTCATGTCGATTATGACCTTCAATTATCCGTTTTCGAATATCAAGAGATACTTTTCGAGGATGATCGGGAAGTACTTCAGCCTTCACCACGATACTAACCTCCCGCCTTTTTCACTGATGGATGTGGTTGTAATTTGTGATTGCTTCCAATGACTACCCAGAATACTTTCTACTAATTCAACCTGCTTTGAATTACAGAAACAAAAAACAGAATCACCAAGCATTACCATACTTGATTTTGATAAGCCCAAATCATCGAATTCCGTAAGCACTTTCTTTACACGCTTGGTCTGTAAACCAATAGCATTAGTGAATTCTCGTGAACAAGCAATGAAAGTTTCTAGATTTTGGTCAGCAGCTAGTCTTTCAACCAGTCGATCACCAACGGAATTAATTTTCATACGACTCTTGCTACTAGTAAGCACATCTTTAGTTTCAAGACCAGGAGCACCAGCAAGAACTACTTGAAGGTCCTTTGGGTAATTCATCCTCACTATCTGGCCGATGCCAGGAGATCCGTGATGCACTCGGATTTCAAAGCCGCCCATAGTCTGAGCAATCACATCACCAAGTCCCGTGTGATTCTCTATCTCAGCTATATGAGCGAATTTTGCTGCATTGATTGTATCTATTGAAGGATCTAGAAGATGCCCAAGAGCTAAAGCTGTACCTAATGCGCCAGCTCCTGATGCACCAAAACCAGCGCCAGAAGGAAGAGAGGACTCATGTCGGACAACAACATTGAGTTTCTTGTTATATTCCCTAGCCATTTTCTTAACCACCGTCTTGGTCACTTCTGCATTGATACGTTTGTCATTGTATATTGTCGTTATGTCTAGTGATTGGTTATCTTCAACACTAACAGTTGTGAAGGTCCCGATTTCAACAGAGAATCCTGCACCAATTGAACCACATTGTAAAGGATTTTCGTCATCATCGAAAATTCTGAAAAATCCCGTGATATGACCAGGCACAAATGCACGCGCACTGTCTGGTCGATCGTCTATGATGTTCAATGTGTCAGCCAATTTCAACTCCAATAATCCATGTATTAAATATTATACATATATTTAGTGATTGATATATACATGTATATACATTTTACATTTCCTTATGAAGATTAGCAACCAGATTCTATCTTAGCGGAACAAGACTAGTATATTGTTTCACTCTAGGATCGGTGGAGGGTGGTGCAGGATACGCCCAACGAGCGTCAATATCGCGTCCACTCAGGTCAAACACACTGAAACTGCCTGAAGACCAAGTCAAAGGACTAAAACCTAGAAGAAGAGTCTGTGTTCTCCAACTGGTCACAACAATATGTCTATTCATCCCAGCTGTGGGAACAACGAGAAATACATTGGATAACTCCATGAGTAATGAGGTACTAATACGATAGAAGAAGCTGTAGGTCTTCCGATGTTCTTCTGTACCTTGTTCTCGTAAGTCATTCAAATATCGTACAATGGTATCATCATGAACTGATGGATCCATCACATCAGATAATTCCTCAACATCAACTACTACAGCTGTTTCAAAGTAATAAGCAAGTGGAAACTCGGTAATGTGAAAAATGATGAATTTGTTCTTTGTGATGCTTTGATATAGATGTTGAAAGATTGCTTGCTTTGAATAGAGAGAGTTAACATCAAGAGATGCAGGACTAAAGTTCTCAGACTCATCAGACACAACCAAGCGAAACATGTCATCTAACATATCCCCATCATACCCAATACGTACTATATGATAGGGGAGGTCACTAGATTTTTCATCCATCCGTTTTGTAGAAACGAGAAATTCATTGAAATCACGGACAAAAGTATCTACTTCATTATCATTATCAGTGACAAAGAGAGATTGCGTTGGAGTATCAAGTGCTGAAACTACTTTGTCATAGGATTGAAATCGTGCCTTCTTTTCAGCATCAAAACTTCTGAAAAGGGCCTCCAAATCCCTAGACGTATTTGACACGCACCCAACACCAACCAATCAATTGTTCCATTCTTTTCGAGTTTATCTCAATCTCTGAACGCACCGAGATTGCGATTCAGCTGTATTAAGTATATACTTATTGACGGCAAATCCACTAGATGGCCGCCATTGGCACTTCGGCACATTCTCTTTGTAGCATATATTTCTTGCTCACTTGTTATCAATGACCAAATTTTCAGTAATTTGGATTCAAAATGACAGAATCTTTGACTTTTCCACAAGTCTTATTCGTGATTCTATCATCTAGCTCATAGTTTGTAGAGAAAATATTGGGGATTTACGAGATGGAGCACACTTCCAAACTTATCATGGAGAGTCTAAGTACTCTATTAAAGGGTAAGAAAATCACGTTATGTATCACAGGTAGTGTTGCAGCTGTAGAGTGTGTTGCTCTTGCACGAAAACTGATGCGACATGGCGCAGAAGTATACACAGTTATGAGTAAAATGGGAACAAAAATCATCCATCCATACCTCATGGAGTGGGCGACAGGTAATCCCGTGGTAACAAAACTCACCGGTCAAATTGAACATATCACACTTGCTGGCAAACATTCAGGTCATGTGGACTTGGTTCTTATTGCTCCAGCAACTGCTAATACAATTGGAAAAGTTGCAAATGGAATTGATGATACACCTGTGACCACTACAGCATCCTCAGCAATAGGTGCGAAAATTCCTGTTGTTATTGTCCCTGCAATGCACGAATCAATGTATGATCATCCGGCAGTTATTGAAAATATTGAGAAGCTTAAGTCAATGGGAATTTGTGTAGTATCTCCAAGAATGGAAGAGGCAAAAGCAAAGATACCTGATGTTGATACAATTGTTGATTTTGTCATTATGACCTTAGGTCCTAATGACCTCAAGGACAAGCATTTCGTGATATCTGCCGGTCCAACAAGAGGATGGGTAGATAGGGTTCGTTTTGTTACAAACCCATCAACAGGAAAGATGGGGATTGCTATTGTGGAAGAACTGATCTCACGAGGAGCATCAGTAACTCTCATTTTAGGTCCAACGGAGCAAAAACCACCAGTTCAAGCAACAGTGGTTAAGGTCACGACTTCAGAAGAGATGCTTGATGCAGTTATGAAGGAGATCTCTTCGAACAAGACGGATTGTTTTATTTCCACTGCGGCAGTTCTTGATTACACACCATCAAAGAAAGAAGATAGCAAAATGGCTTCAGGAAAAAGCCAATTAATGGTTGAACTAGTGCCAACAAAGAAAATCATTGAAGAAGTCCGTAAAAAGTACAAAGATCTTTGCATCGTCGGATTCAAAGTCGAATCAGGTATTACCGAAAAAGAGTTAGAGAAACGCGCGAGAGCGAAAATTGATTCAGGAGTATGCAATCTTGTGATTGCCAATGATGAACACAAGAAAGGTGTGGCATTTGGAGGCGATACTAATGAAGTACTCATCGTTGGACCAGACCAATTCGTCAAAAAGGTACCAATGGCAACAAAGAGAGAGATTGCGCATCATATAATTGATGAATTAGTTAAAGTGATGAAATGATAATTGCACCTTAAAGTATCTCAAGAAGTGCCTCAGCCATACGTTTCATATCCATGAAGATAAGACCAAGTTGAGCATCGACCTTTGCAAGAACCAAGAACACTGCACGGTCACCTACTGATGTGATGAGTGTGTATCCCTTATCACCTTTAACGTAAATCTCCATCAAATTTCCCCTGTCAAGTTCCATCGTAGCTTTTTCACCAAGAGAGGTGATAGCAGCACTTATGGCGGCTACATTTTCCTGTTCACTTTCTGGCAGTGCAGAAGCAATCATAAGACCATCAGGAGAAACAAGTGCGGCACCCTCAACACCTGGAACTGTTTCAAAATCACGAATTATTTTATTGATGCTGTCAACCCGAGTAGACATACTAAGACCCTCGACTCATCAGAACAATGGCTAGTCATCGTAGTCCATATAAAACCTTATTGCAAATGGTTTCAGATGGCATAAATTGTCAATTTAATATTAAACACCAAAGAATTCCTTTGGATTAAACTTGCCATCCTCTTCTTCCTGTCTTTTCCGTTCTTCTTTAGACTTGCGTTGCTTTTCTTTATCACCACGAAACGAGAAGGACTCACCACGTCTGCGTTTTAGATACACCCAACCTGTAACCATTACTACAACGCCACCTCCGAGGACACCAATGAATAACCATGGGAAGGGACGAATTAGGATGAACTGTTGAATAACAATATCAAGGCTATCATATCCCCACTCGCTCGCATGAAGTCGAATATCATAGAAACCAAGATTGTTTTTGGTCCAATTACCAGCTAGGGAAACCGTATATAGACCAGATCCCACCTCAGTTACTTCGACCTGTGATTCATTCAACCAGACATGCAAATCAATATCTTCGAGAGAATTACCCACTAGGTCAGACAGGTCCATTGAAATTGTCACCCTATCGCCAGCCCAGATGATTCTCTGGCTCAAAGAGATGTCCTTAAGGAGGATAGAGGGAATTGTATTCCAGCTAAGAATGTTCTCAATAAATGCATCACGACTAAGTCCACTCAAGTGAGTTGATGTGAAGAGCATTTTACCCGATCCTATAGTAGCTGCAACAATGACAGGATTTGTGTCATCTGTTGCTAGAATTGTGAAATTGTCCCATAAGCCTTCAAAATGGCCTGTATAGTTGACCTCAGTACTCATTGTATTGGGAATTGTGAGTAATGGATGATTGATTTCGTTAAAAGTGACAGAGTTGCCAGTTCCTGAATTTACAAAGGAAATTGGCCATGGAAACCAAGTTGTATCATCATTCACTCCAAGAACAGCTAGAATTCCGCCACCTCTAACAAATGACTTGAATTCCGATTCTAATGGAGAGATTGAAGAAAGGAATAATCCTAGTGTATCTTGCTCTATGAAGACCGTTTCGCGTAGAAATAGTAATTGAATGAAATCAGAGAAGTTGGATGGTTCATAGTAATCAAAATCCACTGAAACGGTTGAGAGAAAGTTGGGATAGTATGTAGAAAGTCCCAAAACAGCGACTGGTGCCACACCACGGCAGGGCATATGCATTCCATATTGTTCAATCTTTGGATTGGAAGTTGTAACATGTGCGAATGTTTCTGGATTATAGAGTTGAACTGATGGATCTCCAAATAGAATTTGTTGATTAGCATAATCGCGTGGATCCCTATCGGTCAATGGATTTGCATAATCAGAAGACGTGAGTAAGAGACCATAGGAGAGAGCTTCACCAATACTAGCACCTTCAGACAACTTTTGAGCGAGAAGTACAGATAACATGCCTGCAGGTTGGAAATACACAGTTCTTGGAGATGCTGTTACAGCAACAGCTCCATGTTTCATCAATACCAATGGCATTTCAGTTCCTCCAAGAAGACAAGCAGTGAGAATTATTATTGGAGAGCCAATGGAATCAACAGATTGGTCTATATCAATTGTTGATTTTATTACATGATTTACAGCCTCAGCTGTGAAGGCAACAGGATTGACTAAATCATCAGAATCTGATGAACTCTCTCGAACAGTAAGACTGTCCTCAAAACCATAAGGACTGTCTGAAGTCCTGAGAGAGATGTAACCAAGACCATTGGGGCGGTCAGGAGGATCTCTAGGGAGTAATGTCAACGTGCCATGTGTACTAAGACTCCAAAGCGATACTTGCGATTCGAGTTGAGCAAAGACTTCTGATACGCCGACATGCATCTCGATTTCAAATCCAGCTGATTCTAGAGCGTCTGTTGTATTTTCAATCTGGTAGAGCAAAGAATAGTCATAATTATTGTCAATGAATGTTGCACCATCTGTATATGCATACATACTCACTAGAGCAGTATCAGAGGAGTCAGCGGTCATAAAGAGATACCTATGAAGGAGACCTCTGTTTATCAAGATAGATGCATCCATTGGATTTTCTGCAGGAATTCGACCAGGTTGAAAACCACATTGAAGTGATCTATCAAAACTTGTTGGAATGTAAGATACAGGAGAAACAATGACAACTTGTTGAGAAACACTGGAATTATATGCTCCTCGTTCGGAGAGAAATTCTACAAAATCATTGTACGATCTGATCATTGATTGTGTATTTGGTATTCGTTCATCATACCATCCATTCTCAGCACGATTCTCATATTGGTTTACTACATAGATATTATTTATTTCAGGTCCAATGAGATATGGAGCCCAAGTTTCTTGTGCACGTGTTGCTAACTCGTTACCGTCAGAACAAAACGAAAAAATCGGGCCTCCATGCACAGCAGCTGAAAATGCTGCAGGAGCAAAGAATTCATTGTTATCACCTATAGGAACTGTAATGACAATATCATTTTTCCCCGAGTTTGTCATTATAGCTTCAGAAAGTAGACTATAATCATCCAGATTGATGACAGACGCAATGGTTTGAAGGTCAGTGACAAGTGAAGATTGTTGAATATTCATAGGATCAACAAGCCATAATGTACTCACACCAAGACGCTCAAGAGCCCATTCAGTTATCGAAGGAATCTGATCTTTGTCAATATAGAGGAGAGGAACATTTAATAGCGATGCGAGAACAGCTGCATTTGACGCGGATTCGAGATATCCTTCAATGTCTGTTGGAAGACGAGACATTTCCCAGGATAATTGTATGTTATTTCGTTCATTATTGGCAGACATCCAAGCAGCAATTATTGTCCATTCTCCAGCCATAGGATATGGCAACTCTATCTTCTCATTACCGGGATTAGCTAGAATACTTCCTGCAGGAGCCCACATCACAAGTCTCCCGAGTGGGTCGATAAGTGCTAGGTTGAGATCTGTTGCCGCATTATCCCAAGTTAGAGTCACGTTCAACCAATCAGTATTAGAAGGCACTGTAATTGAGTGTGTAAATCCGGGATGATAAGTGACCTTGCAATCCAAGGTTGTACTACCTGGAGAATCCCGTGTTATGTTCATGGTCCATTGACCATCGGAAATCACAGGTAACCAGAAATTTAGAGGAATAGGAGATTGCACATAGAGAGGACTGCGAGAGAAGTATACTTGACTATAGACTGAATAATCAACAATGAATCCATTCGGATCCACAAGATCATGTGTTAAAAGTTCACTGCCAGTCCAGTTGAATTGTCCATCCATCCAACCAGCCCAAGATGGAGGTGTAAAGTAGATACTTGAAGGCGACACAATGTTATCTGCGACACCACTAAAAGTGGTCGTAGTTGAGGCTTGATTTTCAAATGTATGCGATATACTCCCAGAGAGAGAAGAGGGATTGGTAAAGTCATCCTTTGCAAATGCAATGACAGCAGTATCAGTTGTGCTCCAATCAGAAATCGCTAACATTGCCGCTATATCTGCAGAAGTTGCTCCTGTTATTCTTGGATAGACCTTCGTTCCTAGCTCATATTGTAGGTCAAGTAATGATGACTCCGTAAAATCGCCTATTGCGACAGCTTGTGTGAGTCCTCCATCAACTGCTGTATAATCAACCCAATCGTCAAGAAACCATGTTTCACTCTCAGTTCCTGTGGAGTAGATTAATGGAGAAATATACTGCGTATCATTGAATATGAAGACAGATGTAGGAATAGCAGCCATGTAAGCAAATTCATCTTTGTATGTATCAGAATCAGGTGATACAACTGTAATTTTTCTAAGAGGAACTTGGCTTGAGATGGAGCTAGATGTGAATTCATTATTTGAATTATATGCGGTAGTTGGCGAGAGAACGTTTACAAAGTTAGAGATGATAAACAAGTTAGATGAACTTATCAAAACTACTATTGTAAATATCGCTATGTTTTTTCTCTTGATAGATATCACATCAGTCCGCTCCACTATAAGATAAACGGACAGGGAAATTTTTCTAAATAGAGTTTTCCTGTTGAAAGCTCGTTATTCGTATTAAATAAAAGAGGACAATTTCTCGGATTATTCAAAGTCCAAATCCATTAGATCCTCATCAGATAAATCATCATCCATGTCTTCAGGCTCTTCTTCCTCTTCAGGTAGTGCATCGCGTAAATCGTCAATTGTGTTTCTCAGTCGTCGGCGAGTGGCTTTTGGAATATCCCACATCTTCTGCTCTGCTCTATCAAGAACCTCTCTGGCAATATCAAAGATTTCTGCCTCGTAGTAGTTCTGGGCAGCCTCAACAAATAGCTCTGCGGCTCTTCTTTCATCACCATTAGTTTCAGATATATCACCTAAGAGAGATAGTGCATCAGCAAGACCGGCTTTATCATTCATATCTTCATAGATCTTCTGAGCCTTTTTGATGGTCGCCTTTGCATTTTCCCAATCTTCTTTGTCTACATAAGCGGCGCCCATGTCCATAATGACACTGGCAATTCCTTGTGTATTGTCAAGTGATTTGTATGCCTTTTGAGCCTGCTTGAAATATTCCATTGCTTGATCAAAATTGCCTTGACCAAGATTAGCTAAGGCAAGACCATAAATGGTGTCTGCCGAACCACTCTTATTATCGCCTTTATTGAATAATTTCATTGCTGCTTCTAATGAGTCAACAGCTTCATCCCAACGTTCAAGGTTGATACATGCAACCCCGAGATTGTACAGAGTGTCACTAGCGCCAGTCTCGTCTTTGAGATCTTTGTATATCTTTTGAGACTCCTCAAAACAGTGGTGAGCTTCATCGAATTCAGCTACGGACATGTAGATATTCCCAGCAGCATTGTATGCTTTTGCAGCTTCTTCCTTATCGCCACCTTCTAGGGCTATTGCCGCTTGCTCTATCAATTCAGCTGGATCCATGTCTTCATTATCAAATTCTTGCTCTTCTGCCATTAAGCTCACCTTACTTATTAACAGTGGATGCGACCTATATCGCTTTTGATTCTTTCTAAAGAAACAAGATTACTTCTTCATAATTGTAACTGGATTTTCTAACAGAGGACGAACTGCATCTTTGACCACAAATTGCTCATCACCAACTTGAACTTCCAATAGTTTTCTCAATTCAAACCTACGTAGATATCCAACAGCTTGTTCTCTATCAAGATTGAGATCTTTCATCAGTCGCTTAAGCCCATCCTTGGCTCCATCATATTCAGCAAATTTAGAGAAGACTGAACTCCATTGCATCATAACGAGATATAGCAGGGTACGTAACATACTATCTACATTTTCACCAGTCTTCGCAGATACAGGAAAGACTGGTAATCCAGCAAGAAAACGCAGATTCTTTCGTAGTTGGTCAACAGGGCGAGATTCAGGAAGGTCTTGCTTATTGGCTGCTACAACACAGGGCACACCAGGCAAAAAGAATGCAATCTCTCTGAAGAATAATTTGGCGCGTTTGTCTGACTCTGGATCAACAGAGTCAACAACAAATATGATTCCATCTGCACCGGAACTAAGAATTTTCCTCATAGTGCGAAAACGGAGAAGGCCTGGAGTTCCAAACATGAATACATTCATTCCATCAACATTTGCCAGACCATGGTCCATAGCAATTGTTGTGCCTCTTCTCTCAATGTTAATGCATGCTCCATTTGTAATATGATGAATCATCTGACTTTTTCCAGCTTCATAGGGCCCTGTCACAACGATTTTCATTTCACAACACCTAACTTAGCTACGAAAGCTGTGTTCAAGATAATCTGATGTGCGTTAAATGGTTTGCCGTTATTAAGCCAGATTATGATGTATACATTTTTTCTCCAATATGTACATGACCCAAGAGTATATATCGACAAAACACGAATTATTAGATAGAATCATAATAGAAGTGAAGTGTAAGATGTCGGAATCAAAGAATCTGGAGAAAGAAGAATTTTGGCTGTTCCACGATCTTGAAGAACAAGAGATTGTTGAACTTCGCAAATTCATTGATCCTGAGCTAGATTTTAGCTCTCTAAAAGGCATAGACAAATTATTTGATAAACTCAATCACTTACTCGATTAAAATTAGTGGAGACCGGCTGCTTGCGGCAGCAGTCCTCTGCTGCCAGGCCATAAGGTTTCTGACAGCATCATGGGAACTCGGTCTCGATATACTGTACATCCTGTGACAATCTTGCACAGGGAGGTCCTTTTGCTTTCATAACTGTACCAATAGGCCAACAGGGCAATCCTTTGGTTGCCAAAACATTTTGGAAGGCATCTACTTTTGAAGGATGCATGAAGACAAGCATACCTCCAGCAGTTTCAGCACCAAGACCACTTGCCAATTTGTGACCAAAGAACTTCGCTAGTTGGAGAGTTCCTCGAATCACAGGGACTCTGTTGATAATGATATCAACACTACTTAATGAACTCACATTGCCAGCATGACCAAGAAGTCCAAATCCTGTGACATCCGTAGCAGCATTGACACCAACCTCGTTCATCGCTTGCGCAACTTCAAGATTGCTCTGAGTCATTATCCGTACAGCAGCATCTTGCATTTTATGTAACGAGGATTCATCAAATTCTGATAGCAGGACATCACGTTTTTCATTTTTTAAATCCCGATAAGACCGCATGGCAGGTTGAATGCCAAGAGGTTTTGTCAAGACTACAACATCTTTGGGTCTAGCTCCACTGGAATACACAATATCCCTAGGATGAGCCATTCCTAGCGCAATGCCACCAAATACAGGACAGGGATTTGCAATTGTCTGACCCCCAGAGAGTTTGGAGCTCAGCCGTTTCATAAATGCACTCATTCCCTTAAGCACTCCTACAATGATATCGTCAGGAAGGTCCTTTGGATATGCAAGAAATGCTTGCAAGGAGAGCACATTTGCTGCGCCCATAGCAAAGACATCGTTTGTAGCATTGCATGCAACGATTTCGCCTTGAATCTCAGGATCATCGTGAATAGGTGTAAAGACATCTACGTTCTCCACGACAGCCAGATTATCATTGATGATACGGACCACAGCATCATCGCCAATTTCACCTTCACAGGTCGAACCTTGAGGCAGTAAACCTGCTGCTTGGAGTAGCCTTGTGAGATCATCCTGTTTGACCTTGCAGCTTCAGCCATGAGTTGTTACCATTGCAGTAAGTCGTACCTTAAGCACTTAGTGACAAATCCTCCTATTGTTCTTTAGGTCATCAGACCCACACTAAAAAAAGCAATTCGATGTAATAAGCCTCTGGGTCAGGAGTTCACTTCACAAGCCTTATAGCCCCACTTACAGAAAGGTGCTAGTACCATCGAGTGTGGATGATATGGATATCAAGAAGGTTTCTGAAAATATATATGAGATACCAAAAGGCACCCAAGCTTGTATGAAAGTTCCTGTTCGAATATATGCCTCTGACACCCTAGTTCAGAAGATGAAACAGGATGCAACATTCACTCAGGCAACAAATGCAGCCTGCATACCAGGGATATACACGCATAGTATTGTTCTTCCTGATGGACACCAAGGATATGGTTTTCCAATAGGAGGAGTTGCAGCGACCGACTATGAAAATGGTGTAATTTCACCAGGTGGAGTTGGATATGATATTAACTGCGGTGTTCGAATTCTCAGAACAAATCTTGATGAGAAAGATGTTCGACCAAAAATAAGACAACTTATTGATCAGTTGTACGAAGATGTTCCGACTGGAGTAGGAAAACATGGAAAGATAAACCTCCAGAGTCATAGAGGTGTAGATGAGGTTCTTTTGGGAGGTTCAAAATGGGCGGTAGATGAAGGCTATGGCTGGGAGGAAGACCTGGAGAATCAAGAGGCAAATGGAAGACTTGGAATAGCTAATCCAGAGGAGGTACCAGGCTCAGCAAAAGAACGAGGACTGAAGCAAAGCGGAACACTTGGTTCAGGAAACCATTTTCTAGAGATCCAATTAGTTGATGAAATCTACGATAAAGCTGCAGCTGATTTAATGGGCATCACAAGAAAAGGGCAAGCAATGGTTATGATTCATAGCGGATCTCGAGGTCTTGGTCACCAAGTCTGTTCAGAGTATATCAGAAAGATGACCCAGGCAATGCGCAAATACAATATCGAGGTGCCTGATAGAGAATTATGCAGTGCACCAACCACATCTCCTGAAGGTCAAGCATACTTGGGCGCAATGAGTGCAGCTGCAAACTATGCTTTTGCCAATAGACAAGTGATGATGCACTGGACCAGAGAAGCTTTCTCCAAAGTAATGGGGCAATCTCCAGAAGATTTGGATATGCACCTAATCTATGATGTTGCTCACAATATGGGAAAGGTGGAAGAACATGGCATAGATGGGAGGAGAACAAAAGTCGTCGTGCATAGAAAAGGTGCTACAAGAGCATTTCCACCGGGACATTCAGAAATACCAATCAAATATCGCGATATAGGACAGCCAGTTATTATTCCAGGAACGATGGGAACTGCATCATACATATTGATTGGAAATAAGCGAAGTATGGAGCTTTCTTTTGGTTCTACAGCACATGGTGCAGGCCGCTTTTTGAGTCGCGCTAGAGCGAAGAAACAATTCTTTGGAAAAGATGTCCAAGAAAAACTTGCAAGTGAAGGTATTATAGTAAAAGCTACTGGAGGAATTGTAATAGCTGAAGAAGCTCCAGGAGCCTACAAGGATGTCGATGAGGTTGTGAAAGTATCAGACGCAGTAGGCATTGCTACAAAAGCTGTGAGACTAAGACCCATCGGAGTTATCAAGGGGTAGGGATTGAGATTTCTCTTTTGTTGTAATATCTGAAAGTACTGTAGCAACTCCAATTAGAATAATAAAGAAACCAATCAGAGTAATTGGATTTGGATATTGGAAAAAGATTAGCGCTGCCAAAATTGTCGCACCAATAGGTTCTCCAAGAACAGCAGATGATACTATATATGCAGGCACCTTCGTCAGTAGATAGTTATTCACTGAGTGCCCTAGAACAGTGGGAAATATTGCTAATGCGATGAAGATAGCAACCTCATTCGGTTCAAAAACAAGAACATTGTAACCAAAAGGAATACACAGGAATAATGTCGTTATGGCTGCAAAAAGATAGACAATTGATGTATAGACAGTAATTGGCATACCCCTGGCAAATCTTCTTCCTCCAATAAAATAGAAAGCAAGAAAGAGTGCACCAGATAGTGCAAGTAAATCACCCATCAGTGCAATGATATTGGTACCTCCAAAATCACCCCAAGCTAGAAAGACAGCACCAGAAACTGCGACTAATACACCTATCCACGACCTTCTTCGCAATGATTCACCCAAAATCATAGTGGAGAGAATAGCTGTAAAGATCGGAGATGAGTCAACTAAGACAACACTTGCTGCAACAGTTGTCATCCGTAGTGATTGGAACCAAGTTGAGAAATGAAATGATAGTGTAATCCCAATAATGATAAGCCAGTACCAGTTTTTTCTTACATCTGGTTTTTGCAGAGCTGAAAAATCCCTTTTGACAATTCCAATTATAGCCATAAAAACAGCACCATAGAGAGTTCTCCAAAATACGATAACAAGTGCCGGAGAT
This sequence comes from Candidatus Thorarchaeota archaeon, assembly GCA_016839245.1. The sequence continues at coordinate 13,345 of JAEOUN010000087.1, read as the reverse complement.
TCACTTAATAGAATCAGGATACTCGCACTTGATACCATTGAAATAGATAGGATTAGTAGAAGAACAACCTGTGATTTACTCGTTGATTCATCAACTAATGATGTCTGCAATCTACTACCTCAAGACTTCTTTCTCAATATGTCCGCATTGGATGCATTTGACCTCTTCCGCATTGACTTCTGCAACCTGACTGCTACATCTTGGACATTTCAGTACAAGTAAGTTTTCCAAATTTAAAGAATTAAGAATATTAGCTACATCATCCATCGAGCTATATGTAAACAGCGCTTTCCCATCTGCTCCTAAAACCATTTTGGAAATTGGTCCTGCATTTGAACTATGAAATAGTAAGAGTGGTTTCATTAATTCAATAGAGAGCATGATTTCCATCCCGACTCCAAGAGAGGGAGAACTAATCTCAGCAATTAGAAAATCACATTTACGAACTTGGTCTACATCTCGCTTGAATATAATTTCTGGTTCAGCAGGAGCAAGCAATTGAGGTGCAAAAACGGTAACTCCTTTTTCCTCTAGCGTATTAATAACTGTAGAACAAAAATCATCCTTACGAAGACCATTATGAATTATTGGCGCAGAAAGATAAGCTATGACCAATCAAAACCAGCTCCAAGAAATCAATCACTCATACTCATGCATGGTTGATTCCGTAGCAGCACCCAGCTCAGAAATTGAGGGAACAGACCCATCGTCGACAAGAAGTTCATATTTCCCAGATCTTCCTAACGAAATCTGAACTTTGCCTTGCCACTCTTTAGCCCATCCGTCTTCAATCTTGATAACTTTTCCTGCAGTAAGATCAGTTCCTTCATTGAATCCCCATAATGAAAGTATTGCAGACCCAGTTTCATCTGCGACAAGTACCTCCTTCAACATGGTACGACGACCAGATTTTGTTTTGAGAATTCGAGGTGGCGCAACAGATATTATTCTTACAATTAAGCTGGTAATGTTTTTTCCAGCCTCAACATCAACTAGCTTCAAGAGAAATTCACCATATTTGAACAACTATATTTACAAATCAGTGTTGCGCAAAAAGCTTTGGATAGATTAATCTTCATCTTCGTCAACATCTGAACCCACAAAATCCAACAACTTACCCAATTCTTCAAGGGATTCGTTCTCAATTTCCAGATTACTCTTTTCTTCTTTATCATGGTTGCCATCTTCAGATGATTTTGTTCCTCCCACGGATACATCGAGAGGTCCTAATATAGACTCCAGTTCTTTAAGTGAGTCAGAATCGATAATATCAACAAGGGCAATGCTCTCACCCTCAGCTGGAACTACTTCATCACTTCCAAAGGCTTCGAGAGCTTCATCGATTTCTTCGTTGGATGCTTTATGAATCTCTGCAGAGATAATATCATCAGCCTCTAAAGCCTCAAAGATAATATCTTTGGCAAGTTTCATGTCATCATGATTTTGCTCAACTATAATCTCAGAGTCTGATGTGTCTTCACTTGACGCAAAAATGTCCTCAGAATCGTCTACAATGGCAATGGGTTCATCAACATCCATCTCAATTTGAACTTCTTCATAACCTTCATGAGCCTCCTCAGATAATACAGAAGAAACTTCGAATTCATCAGATTCACTTGTAACTGCAACCTCACCCAAGGATTCAGCCTCTTGTGGGATATTAACAAGAACTGCTGTTTCAGCTTTTTCTACTTCAAGAGGAGTAATCTGTTCTTCAGAGAATTCAATGTCAGTAGTCATATCTTCAGTGGATTGTTCTATTCCCGTGATGGGAATTTCAATCGCTTCCTCCGGTGTTGTTTCCCCTGCAACTTCTGCTTCAATTCTTTCTTCTATATCCGCTTCAGTATTCTCTTCTACCTCTTCAGTTCCTGTCACTGCTGCGGAGAGATCATTTTCTTCAACTTCTTCAATAACTTCTTCGACAATTTCGTATTCATCAATATCTTCAACGATGTGGCCATCTTCATCCACTAATACTTCTTCCACGATTTCGACTGTTTCATAATCGTCTTTGGCTGCAGCTTCAGCCTCTTTTGCTTCAGCTATTGCATCAGTCTCTGCAATAGCTTCTTCAGTTGCAGTATCCGTAAATCTGAGTAATTCAGATGCAGGTAGATCAGGTAACGCAACGCCAACATATTGAGCTGCTGCATTCATCAGGATTCTCAACATCTCATCTCGTCGATCCTTATCAATTGCGACCATTGGGTATGTAGGAATTCCGAGTATTTTTTGCACAACCTCGGGTTTCATTGCATTTGGCTTGTCCTGTTTATTTGCCATGGCAAAAACAGGAACTTTAGGAGCGTCTCTCTTGATGAGCTTAAGGATGTCTTTACTAATGATTACATTTCTGAGAGTTGAATCGCAGACTAGGAATATGACATCTGCACCATGGAAATAAAAACGCCAAAGAGTACGGAACCGTTCTTGCCCTGCAAAATCCCAGAGCACAAGCGAGTAGTTACCAAATCGGATATTCTCCACCGTTTCTAGATTCAGTGCAATTGTTGGAACATATTGCAATGGAGGAGTATCGCCAAGTAATAGATGGAGAGTTGTGGTCTTTCCTACACCACCTTCTCCAACGAGTGCAATTTTAAGCCGGGTTGTTACAGAAGGTTCAATTAGACGCGCATAACCCTCGATGACTGCTTCAAGACCAGATTTCGAGAGCTCTTTCTTTAAGGACTTCAAAGCCACATCAACTTTCTCGAATATACTACTTTCATCTTCATCCTTATCCGTGACGAAAACTAAGACAACATCGGCAACAAGATCCTTTGCATGAAATTTATAGTCTTCAATGATGAGAGGGAGTTCGGAAATATTATCATTAGCTAATCGTAATTCTACTCGCGTATTGATAAACTCACTAAGGGTTTCAGGAGAAACCTCAACTGGCCAATACTGTGTTGATGCAAGGATTTCTTTTGTTGATATTCGGATAAGGAATGTATTGTGAATCAAATTAATTTCACCATGCAATAATTCGGTCCATGCTATATTCGAGAGATGTGTATTTGACGATAAGTTTAGAGCTATAGGAATAAATTAACTTGTTTTGTGTGTGTATTCAATCCAAAAAACACGAAAAACCTGAGTAGATGTTAGGGGTTCAAAGAACCCCAAACATCCGTTGGAGCGTGTTCTTCTGCAGGGGCGGCAAAATTCGTTTATGCGCAAGAACAGTAGCAGTATATACTGCAATTAGGGACTAGAACTCGTGGGACCGTGTAATGCGAGTTCCTGACGGGGAAACCGCCACCCGCTTGAAGTTCACAATAGTAGCACTCTCAAAATGCCATATAACGATTTCGTGTTGAGTATACCATAGAACTCCTTCGCAATAGTCGCAGTAACAAAGATTACTTATTGTGAATATCGCAGTACAAAATACGTGACCAAAATCTGATTTTGAGATAATGGACGTTGTAAATGTACACGAGTTATCTTGGGAAATTATCTCTTAGGAGTCGTAGGTGTTGATGGACCATCTCCATAGCTTTTGGATCATCCGGCGTCTTCTCAAGTTCAGTTACGAGAGTCTGTAAGAAGTATTCAGGGAAGAATAATCGGACACGAATATCATTCAAGAGGAACAACCATTTATCAAATTCACCAGAAGGTCCTTGTCGCCTTTTCTCAGCTACAATTCTGAATTTTTTAAGTGTTTGAACCGCTTCCTTAAGCTCTTTTGGAGGAATTCCAAGAGTAGCTTCAAGTTCGGAAATATTGACTGGACGTCTTCGAAGCTCTGAGAGTATGTCATAGCAATCAGGATCAGCAAGTACCTGAGCAACCGAAACGGTGTCTTCAGGTGTCTTTTGCCACTCCGTTAGAAACTCAAGAACCTCTGCCTTGTATTCAGCTGCTAGTTCTGGATCAAGAACACCTGAAGCAGCCTCCATAGCCATCAGAGGTGGCGCTCGAAAGACTTCGAGATCTTTAATCATGAACACACAGGTTCTTCCGATCTCGTCAACCCATTCATTCTTAACAAGACCTAATTCCTCGAATGGAGCAATGATTGAATCTACGCTGACACTAGGAAGTCCAGTGACCATTTTCAACCATTCCTCTAACTCTTCCTTTGAAATCCCACCTTTCCAAAGTTTTGGAAATACAGCTCTCGAGACTTCGTCAGAAAACAGTCGTGCAAGGCGAGATTCGTCAGTCATTCCAGCAAGGCGGATTATTCTACGATAGGTGTTGTCAAGTTCGTCTTGAAGCTCTGCATCAGTCATTGAAACAACAGCATTGGTTAGCGGTGTTACAATAGAAGTAATAGCCGCTTCATACGTCTTTGGATCTTCGGATGGAGTGAGTAGAAGAGATACACAATATTGTTCTTCCTCTCGTACAATGCCTGTGTAGTACGATGCTACACCGTACTCTTCACCACCAATTCTAACACTTAGCGATGAAAACCCAGCCGTAGCATCACCCATGGCGTGTGATGTGAAAATACGCATGATTTCTGTGTTCAAATCTTCGCGATAATAATCAGCGAAATCAGCAGGTACCTTCGATTTTAAGACGGCCCCAATTTTTGAATCCCAATCTATAAGCAGCATTGCAACGGGCATTTCGCTTCTCTCCCAGTCCCTGGGCTTGTTCTGCGTAAATCCAGAGTAAATACGATTCAGTGAGTCGCACTAAAAAACCTTGTCACTAGTGGCTTCGCGATAGCATTTTTCTGGAATATACAGTACCCATAAGAACATTCTACTTTTCTTTTTTATGATAAGTTCTTGCATTTGATTCTCTGTATTATCTCCTTGTATATATCATTCACAACCACATCAAGAGGTTTTGAGGCATCAATGATCCTAAAATTACCAATATCAGAGGAGGCCATCTCTAAATATGTTTGACGAACCTTCACAAGTCTATCTAATTTCTCAAATTGGAGATTTGCTCTGTTCTCGCGTCCCGTTGCACGTCCGAGTCCTATTTCTGCATCAACATCAAGAATGAATGCAATATCAGGTTCAGGAGCATGAATATCTTCACGATTCATACGGAGTATCTCCTCCCATGAAATTCCAGTCACTCCAGACTGATATGCCCCAGTTGCAAAGAAATAACGATCTAACAGGACGATTTTGCCGGCCTCAAGTGCAGGCTGAATTTTATTATTTATGTGCCATTCTCGGTCCTTGAGAAATAGATTCAGCTCTTCTGTTGGGCTGAGTTCACCTCGAGGAGACCTCTCTCGTATCTCTTTGCCCCACGGACTCTCATTCGTTGGTTCTCGCAGATATATAGCATCATAACCTTCAGCATTGAGACGGACAACTAATTCTTTGCAAGCAGTAGATTTTCCAGACCCATCTATACCCTCAAGTAAAAATAAGAATCCTTTACGTTCCAGATTATTTGTATTCAACTAGGATAGACCCCTTAAATAATAGTCTAGCTTCACGATTTGATTTGCCGTATAGGTGCTTCGGTTAAAAAGACTCTCAATAGAGAATTTAGTAATACTTAAATTCTACCTATAGTAGGATAGGTTATCCTATCCTACAGGGGTTGTCATGATCCGAGATAGAATATCATTTCCAGTTATGGTGGTAGCAATCATCCTAGTGTGTGCTTTAGCTATGCCTATGAAGGTATCAAGTTCGAGTATAGTTCCATCGGCAACAGGGATAAGTCTCAGAATTGATTTTGATAATGGAACAACACTCGATTATTCCGGGCTGAATGGGACCACAGTGCTAAATGTGACTGGAACTGTTGCAGATTTAGAGATACAATGGACAGGAAATCTTGCATATGTGAAAGCAATTAATGGAGTGGGTCAGGATCAACACCACTGGTGGCAGTATTGGGTCAATGGCGAATATGGATCTGTTGCAGCCAATTGGTATGAACTGACTGATGGAGATTCTATTGAATGGAAGAGAACATCCTCCGCATATAGTAATTCAGAAACAAATGATTTTGACTACTCCCTGATTATTGGTGCCATAATCATCAGTATAGGTGCGATAGGATTTCTGGTGGTGCTCCATATGCGGACACTGAAGAAGGAGAGAGTCTGATGACAAGAAAGGTAACGACAGCAAGTATTCTTCTACTCTATATAATTACAATGAGTGGAGTTGGATTGGGTTCAGGCTACGCAATAGATATTATGCCTGCAGAAGATAAAAGTACAATGATAGTTTGGGAAGTGTTACAAACACCTACTGCACCTGTCGAATCATACTGGACAGGTGGAGGATATTGGACTGCGCAGGCTCATAGTAACATGAGCTTTGTAGTTGGTGATACCAACGAGGATGTTGTTGGTTGGCTAACACTTGGAAATATGACGATATTAGCAAATGATACTATGATTTCAAGAGACCTGACTCTTGGCGTATGGGGAATAGTTGAATTCTCACCGGGACTCTTTATCAAGATAGATAGTACTTCGATAGATGAATTGAATAGCACTGCTTTTGACGCTGTTGAACGTGTCAAGTGGAACTATTTGAATGGGACAATGGTTTCATATTACGACAACTACACAATCAATGATGTTGAATATGAGTGCATCTTCTTCGAATACAGACAGGATCCAACTCTCTTTGGAATTCCCCAACATACTCAACTAGTCTATAGTCTGTCAACAGGTGTTCTTCTCTACGCAAACACAAGTTATGATTTTGGTACACCATATAATCCGTATCATCTTGAGATCAAATTCAAATCAATCGATTATCATGGAACAATGCCAAATCTAATGTTTTTGTATGCAATAGTATTCTTTGTTGTAATAGTTGTTCTTGTAATAATGGCACAAAAACAGAGAAAAAACTAGAAGGCAACAATATGAAAACCCCAACATATCAACAGCTGAGCAAGAGTAGATGGGTCGCAATTACTGCGATTATGTCTGCTTTGGCTCTTGTGGGAAATTATGTCCTAGTGGTTATTCCGAATGTCGAGTTAGGGTCTGGAGTATTATTTGTTACATCATTTCTATTTGGATTTGAAACAGCTGTGTGGTGTGTCTTCATTGTTTCAATCATTTATGCATTTTTTAATCCGTGGGGCCCATTCATCCCAGGTATATGGATTACGCAATTGATAGGATGGATTTTTTTAGTTATCACAGGAGCTATGATGGGAAAGAACAATGGTAAGGTTTTATGGTCAAGAGAGAAGGTTGGAGAATTAGCTGTTGTCGGATTCATTGCAACCCTCTTTTTCGATCTCATTACGACAGTAGGTTATTCATGGTCATTCAGTATTCCATATATGGTGGCAGTCATCACCGGTTTGCCATTCATCATACTTCATGTAACATCAAATACTATAATCTTCCCAGCTATTGTTCCTCGTTTAGATAGGGCACTAAAAGAACAGCTCATGTTACTTAGCGAGAATGAAGAGGTTCCGAGCTAAGAGTAAAAAGTGAAGTTAATAATGAGGTAATGGAGATGAAAAGAGGATGACTTGGAAGGACGACTTTATTGAACTTGCACAACCAGCTGATGGAAGGGTTGCACCAGTATTCAAACCACACCATGCAGCAGTCGCATTAATTCTTATTGGGAGAGAACAACCTCTTGGTAGGTATGACCTATGTGAAAAGATGTCAATTGGTGAGGGAAGCGTAAGAACACTTTTGAAACGTCTATCAGAAGCTGATTATATTGAAGCAGTAGGAAAGCAAGGTCAGACTCTCACACAGAAAGGCAAGAATTTGTTCGAGAGAGTTTCAAAGGATGTGCCAATTGGTCTTACTTTGAATATAAGACTGTTAGTCATGTATGAATATGCATTTGCAAACTTGGTGAAATCTGCACTCTCTAGGATAACGGATGGGATACGGCAGAGAGATGAAGCCATTATTCAAGGAGGTTATGATAGTGCAGGAGCTACAACACTTACCCATAAAAATGGAAATCTTGTCATGCCGCCAGATGATTTTCATCTATTGTTAAACTATGAACAAGAAACCATCCTCATAATCGATAGCCTTAGACCAGAAGATGGTGATGTAGTTGTCATTGGATCAGCCGATAACCCAAATCTTGCAAGGGAGGTCTCCATGGCTGCAGTGATGACATTGTTCTGAGGGAAAAATAATGCAATCAGATCTGTTTGGAAATATACCAGAGATTGTAATTGATATTCACGAAACTGGCGGCAAATCTATGAATGCCGTAAAGCACCTCATTTCAATGATGGAAAAGGAGGGAATAATCTACACAATTGCAAAGATTCCCATAGGTGATGTTCTAGGAAGTAATGGTATAGCCATAGAACGGAAGACCGTCAATGATCTTGTGAATACTCTAAAGGGAAGTGTAGCAGGAGTTCCAAGGTTTACAAAGCAGATAGAAGCCCTCCTTGAATATGAAAAACCCTATGTCTTGATTGAGAATTATCTAAGTATACGAAGGGATCCCATGAAGGGATGCGTATACATTCCATTCAGTACAAAACAAACCAAAGGAAAACCATACTTTGTAACAATGGAGCGAGCGGCGTTTATTCACCCAAGCTCATTAGACGCATTGGTTGACAGTATAAGAGAAAGAGGTATTGAGGTTATAGAGGGTTTCAATGCATTGCATTCAGCAGGACTACTATATGGAAAACTCTTTGGAAAAGACGAAAGCACAAAAGAGAAGGGGCAAAGATTGCCAGTAGTCCGAACTCGAAAGGGGTTAGATAATCTCAATGATGAGCAAGAATTCTTCATTGCAGGATTTCCTGGAGTAAATGTTGTTCGCGCAAGAGACCTCCTGAAGCAATTTGAAACGCCTTTTGAAATTATAAATAACACAGATGAGTGGAACAAAATACAAGGTATTGGACCAAAGACAATATCAACAGCAAAAAAACTACTTTTTACAAAATATGAGAAGCAGACTGAGTCTAGTGAAAATACTTCGGAACCAGAGTCCCCTATAAACTAAACAACCTCGACGCAAAGGTTAAATTGAGAAACTATTCTATGACTGTAGAATACCCATATAAGGTGATAAACAATGGGAGACATCCGTGTAGCAATCGCAGGACTTGGCAACTGCGCATCAGCTTTGATTCAAGGAACTCATTACTATCGAGATGCAAGAGCTGATGAGGAAGTTCCAGGTCTGATGCACGTGGATTTTGGTGGATATTTCCCGAAGGACTTGAAATTCGTTGCAGCCTTCGAAGCCAATAGAAAAAAGATTGGTCTAGATATTGCCGAAGCCATGTGGGCAGAACCAAATTGTTGTGCAAGATTCGCACCTGACGTGCCAAAGACTGGCATTAAAGTCCTACCAGGTCCAATTTCTGATGGTGTAGCACCGCATATGAAAGAATCCTTTTTCGTATATGATGAGAAAGAAATCGAACCAGTAGATGTTGCAGAAGAGTTACGAAAGACAAAGGCAGATATCCTAGTCACATATCTACCAGTAGGTAGTGCCAGTGGAACTAGGATTTATGCGCAGGCAGCTCTGGACGCTGGTGTTGGTTATATCAATGCAATACCTGAATTCGTTGTTTCTGATCCTAGCAGTCCTATTGTCCAAGGATTTGAGAGAGAGAACATCCCATGTGCTGGCGATGATATCAAAAGCCAGTTAGGAGCTACAATTTTACATAGAGTGCTTGCTCAATTATTCGACCAAAGAGGTCTGATTTTACAGAATACATACCAGCTCAATATTGGCGGTAACACTGATTTCGAAAATATGCAAGTGGAGAATAGACTCAAATCTAAGAGAATTAGTAAGACTGAAGCGGTTACTAGCTGCGTTGATTATGAACTGCCAACCAAAATTGGTCCAAGTGATTATGTTCCATTCCTAGAGGACAATAAAGTCTGTTATATTAACATGCGATCAAAAGCATTTGGAGACCTTCCAATTGATTTGGATCTCAAGCTCTCAGTCCAAGATTCACCAAATAGTGGTGGAGTCATTATTGATGTTGTACGAGCTGTGAAGATTGCTCTTGATCGAGGAATTGGTGGAGAACTATCAAGTATTAGTTCCTACAGCTTCAAACACCCAAGATACCAAATTAATGACTTTGAAGCACGAAAGAGAGTTGACGAATTTATCGAGGGTAAGAGAGAACGCTAAGAAAAGTGAAGACAGCCTAGAGAGGATCTAGGCTGCTCATTCTTAGCCTATAGAGATGTAAAACTTGCAACTGTTTTTTCATCTAATTTTGGCAAAATTTCTACTAGAAGTTGAACTGCATTTTCAACATCATCAAAATCAAGCATTCCATGGTGAGAATGAATGTATCGAGTCGGTATTCCTAAAAACAAAGATGGAGCACCCATTCCTGCAAGATGAATAATACCTGCATCAGTTCCTCCAGCTTTCAGAAATGCAGGTTGGTGTTTAATCTTCTTCTCTTCTGCAAAATCCATAACAAATTTACGAAGTCTCGGATTGGGAATCATTGAGCCATCACCGGCAGAGATTGATACACCTTTACCCATTTTCTGAACAAGTCCCTCGCTTCCAGGAGAATCGCCTGAAATATCCACATCAAGTGCAAATCCAATTGCTGGTTCAATCATCTGGGAGGCGGTCCTAGCACCTCTGAGACCAACCTCTTCTTGAGTAGAAGATACAAAATAGACCTCATTCGGAAGTACGATATTATTCTCAGAGATTCGTCTAAGAGCCTCAAGGACAATGAAGACACCAATTCTGTCATCAAATGCTTTTGCAACACCAAGATTGACATCTCGAGTCTCTTCTTTGTTGTCTTTCTCATCATCTTTCTTTTCTTTTCGTGTTCGTTTCATTGTTCGAAAAGTTGCATAAGGAACAGCAGGGTCTCCAACACGAATTCCAAGAGCTTTTACTTCGTCAGCTGATGAGCAGCCGATATCGATGTACATCTTCTCTTTAGTAACGATCTTACTTCGTTCTTCAGCTGAGAGAACATGAGGAGGAGGAGCACCAATTACACCAATGATTTTCTCGCCGCCATTGTAAGGACTGATGAGAACTTCCTGGGTAAGTAGTGTCTGATCCCACCATCCACCTAGCTGGTGAAATGAGAGGTAACCATCTTTCTTGATTTCAGTAATCACAAACCCAATTTCATCAACATGCCCAGCAAGCATGATTTTCGGACCGCCCTTTCCTTTTCGAAAGATTACGGAACCAAGACCATCATGAAGTACCTCATCTGCATATTTCTTTCCATATTCTTGGACTAGCTTTTGAGCTTCATGCTCATGACCACTTGGGCCAAAAGCATTACAAAGATTCTCAAGTAATTTTAAGTCAAGTTTTAGATTGGTCATTAAATTCACTTCAAAATTATATGATTTTATAAAAAATGAAGTCAAGGTTACTCCTTTAGTCATTTTGGTTCTAGCATAAAGCACAGAAAATATTGAATGATTCGTTATTGTTGTAGAGTATTTTTAGCAAGTAAGTAAAATGCTTGTTCCACATTTTGACCGGTCAGAGCACTAGTTTCAAGATATCCAGCTAGACCATATTCTTTAACAAATTGCTCACCCATCTCTTTAGTTATTACTCGGTGTTCATCTAAGTCCACTTTGTTAGCTAATAGAATGATAGGAATGCGTTCACCAAGTGCATCTTCAGTTTCCTTTATCCACTTTGGAAGTTCAATCCAAGTGCTTTTTCTAGTTGTGTCAAAGACCAATAATGCACCCTTTGAGCCACGATAATAGCTTCCACGAATAAAATCAAATCTTTGTTGTCCAGCCAAGTCCCAGACCAACAATTTCACTACAACATTTCGACCATTGGCAGTATCAACTTCAACGGTCTTTACAGCAAATTGCGAGCCAATTGTGACAATATATTCCTCAGAAAATTTCTGGGTTAGAAAGCGGTTGACTAAAGCAGTCTTGCCAGAGCCTCCAGCTCCGATCATGACAACTTTACGCATGTAGTCAAAACCACTACCGCTCACTGTTTCACCTCATATTATAATCCAAGGATTATTTACATAGAGTATATTATGAATATTTTAGGGATGAACTAGTCTGTTTCAACCATCGGCATCCTTGTTCGAACTTGATTTGTCTATATTTAGACGTTTCTGGGTTTAATGCCTTGAAAAATTCCGAAGTCGAATGGAAAGAGAATCAGGTTCGCGCGCATATTATGTAAAGTTAAATCACTTTATATTCGAAATTTTCGACCAATCATATTGTGAGGTAGAGTTAATGCAACTTATCACCGTAAAGATGAGCGATATATATGTCAAGGGACTTGATGAATTAGTTGAGATGGGTATGTATCCTTCAAGAAGTGAGGCAATTCGTGTAGCTATTAGAGACCTCTTACGTCGTGAACTTTGGCCCACCAATGGCAGCCCAATCACAAAGGAGATTGATTCAGATTAGGAAAGAGTAGGATTAGAAAGGCACACATTAATTAATATGAGTTGATAAGAAACATATAACCACCACAAGTAGGGAGAATTATAACTTTGAACATCCGAGTATTCTTCAAGAGCGTTAAATTCGCTTTCCGCGCCAAGAAACGTGTTATACCATTCATGATGGTATACGCTATTCTATTCATTGTCGTTTCAGATGGCTTACCAACAACAGATTCATTGTGGTATGTCCTAATGGCATTAATCGTGTCAACATTCTATGCAATTCTTATCTCACAATTTAGACGACGGGATATGTCAGTATTCAAATGCATAGGATGGAAGAATAATGACGTTATGCAACTAGTTGTAGGAGAAGTACTTCTTGTTACTATTGCATCGTTTCTAATCATGCTTCAGATTAGTTTTGAGATTGTTGGAATTGCTGCATATTTTAGCATAAATCTAGCACCAGGAACTTTGTTTGGAACAGTACATGATTTCATTGTGATAGATGCAGCTCCACTATTTACAACATTCTTCATCATTCTAGGACTTCAAATTCCAGGACTTTTGATAGCTCAGAGAAGAGCTATGTCAGTACCGCCAATGAAGGCATTAAGGGAGGAATGAAATTGGCACAACCGATCATTCAAGTTCAAGAAGTAAACAAGGAATATGGCAAAGGCAAAAACACGGTAGCTGCTTTAAAGGATGTCAACATCGAAATTCAAGCTGGTGAATTTGTTGCAATAGTTGGACCCAGTGGCTGTGGAAAGAGTACGCTTTTACACGTCATGGCAGGACTCGAGCAGCCTACATCTGGCAGGATTTTACTCGATGGTGTTGATGTCACTTTGATTAGTGAGAGAGACCTCCCAAAGGTAAGGATGCAGAAAATAGGTTTTGTATTCCAATCATTTTTGCTCATTGAGGACCTCACAGCATTTGAGAATGTTGAAGCAGTGCTTTGGCCAAGCGTCGAATTCACCAAGGAAAAACAAGAGGCAAAGAG
>JAEOUN010000086.1 GCA_016839245.1 Candidatus Thorarchaeota archaeon | reverse complement strand
GAGGCAATCCATAATTTAGGAATATACTCCCTTTCTTTTTGCCTTCCAATGGGCCCAGACGTTTCACGAGATAATGAAGAGTTTCAACTACGATAGTGGCATTGACTGCAGCCTGATTTTTCTTTAACGCGGTTTCGAGAGGTTTGATGACCTTTTGATGTTCTAGTAGACTTGCATCAAAATAGTAAGCCCAAATGTTACTATCAATGAGAATCATGGCGCAGTTCTCCAGATCTCTTTCAGTCGCAACGGATCAATGTCGCCCTTGACTGTGATGCAACCCCGAAGTTCGGTGACGAACTCACTCAAGTCAATAGCTTTCTCTATCTTCACTCCATTTTTCCCTGCAGTAATCCGCACCCGTGCTTTCGGCTTGAGGCCTATTTTGTCGCGTAGTTCTTTGGGAATGGTGATTCTTCCCCGTTCGTCAATCTCATCAGTACCCATTTTAATACCCACTCCCACTTCTATGCCAACAGTTATCAAGTTTGTGATTGTTAGAACAATGATAAAAAAAGAAGTTGAGTGAGCTGGAAAGTAATCTCCAACTCAATAGTGTTCAAGATTACTTCATTGTTTTGACCCATTCGATGACTGGTTAACAGCTTCTAGCAACGTTTTTTTAAACATTCGTCAGACATATGACACGATGAGGGCACAGACACCATGACGATTGTGCTGACGTACACCAAAGAGGATGGTTCGCAGAAACAGGTTGAGTTTGGCGAAGATTCTTTTGAAATCGACCTTCGGGGATTGAAGATTACCAGTATCGATTTGATGCCTCTTTCTACTTGTACCAATCTTCAACAGGTCAAAATAGGAGATAATCTGTTAGATACAGTTGATCTTTCATTTGTTGAATCATGTAGGAAATTGGAATCACTTTGGATGAATGACAATAAGCTCCGTGAAATTAACCTATCGCCGCTAAGGTCATGCCCAGACCTAGGGAAATTGAGTTTAGCGAACAACCTGCTTGAATCCGTAGATTTGACACCTCTTGGAGCGTGTAAGAATTTCCGAATTTTGTTTCTAAACAACAATAGGCTTACAGATATTGACCTTACATCTCTTGAGGCATGTACCGAATTACGTTGGCTCGTTCTAAATAACAATCAACAACTACAGAATATAGACCTCTCTCCACTTATCATGTGTAGGGACCTAAAAACCCTCGAGCTAAGTAGTAATCGACTGAGAGCTGTCAATCTAGTTCCGCTTAGCTATTGTACAGATCTACACTTAGTATCCTTGGATTATACTCACATTTCAGCATTGGATATTACGCCTATTATTAGGTCTGAACGTCTCTCTCTCAAAGAAGTAAGCCATCTATACTCTTGGCTTCCCCAAAAGGATTCAAGATATAGGCGGCCCGAAGAAAAATATTCGTGGTCATTTTTGTACCAAGTTGCTGATGAGAATGGCAAAGATCGACGTGTTCAGTATGATATATTGCACGCACTGGGGCTGAATGATTATGGCTTTGTAGATACTGATCTACGAGATATCTTCTTGGAAGTGCCTCCCGAGACACCACCTGGAGAGGTACAGAGTAAGCTGATACCTACTCTTATCGACGAGGTCATTGCCGCAGTAGATTGTAGTGACACCACTATCGGACTTAATCTTGAGAAGGTCGTTACCAAACACAGTGAAATCGCCAGAATTGCAAAAAAAATCATTAAACTCAGAAAAGATGAAATGAAAGAAACACAAATAGGACTCACTAGGGGAGAAGTAGATCTACGAGGCCTTTGGACTACTGCATATGGGTACGAGATTTTAATGGCATTAGATGAAGGGCTCACAACCAAACCACAGAGATATCAAGAGATTGATTCAGCTCTCATCAAACTACGTCTTTACCCTAAGACAGGAGCGAAGTTCATTTCACCCGATACAATGAGCAACGAACTGAAGGAATCTATATGGTGGTTTGCAGAGTACAGAAAGGGAGCTTCTTGGGAGGAAATTGCTAAGAAAATCATCAGGACAATCATAAGACGGATATTGAAAAAGCAAGGCAATTTCTATATGAGCATTGAAGAGTTCGTTAACATGATAACGGAGGAGAAAGCAGCAATAGATTCAGAATTGGCAAGGAACGCTATTCAACTACTTCTCAAAGAAAGAGTGCTGGTTACAGCGGGGTATGACGAAGAATATGGCGAGGAGATAACAATCAAGAAAAAGCTGTGATTTACTCTGGTATTGACGTTATTTTAATTCCATAACCAGCTCCAGAGCATCGACCTTGCTCCCTTCAGTTCCTGCCTCAATCTGGAAATACTCTGGATGTATGAAAACCAACTTTAAACTATTGAACTTGCCCCGCTCAGTTCTTGTTCCAACTTAGAATTAATCAATCTGGATTCGAATCATCTTGAGAGTATTGATATAACTGCCTTGAATTCCAAAACTGAGATAAAAATGAATCATGCTGATATGATGGATGCATGGCTTCCGAGGAGATGGGCATCATACCAAAGACTCATTGGTTTGTATAACTGGGCATTTCTTTACGGTGTAACTGAGAAGGATCCAAGTCGAAGAGTTCAGCAAGACATCCTTTATGCGTTAGGCCTTGGGAACTATGGATTTATTGATTTCGATTTCTCTGCTCTCTTTATCTCAATTTTAAAAGATACTCCCACCGATAACGCGAGAGAACAAGTACAAGAGCATGTGCTAAGAGAGGTCGTTCAAGCAATAGACCAAAAGCGAGCAATAACAGGATTGAAACTTGAAGGTTTGATTTGTCAACAGGTAGAGATTGCTACAAGGACTCAGAAGGTCATCGAGCTGCGGCAATCAGAGCTTGAACAGGTACGAATTTGAATACAAGAAGATGTATGTGACCTCCGAGAACTGTATCTGACTAGCTATGAATATGATGCCCTGACTGCCTTAGAGATGAGGCTCAACACCAACCTTGAAGGACTTGAACATGTCAGAACAGCACTCTCCAAGTTGGGATTTGAACTGAAGACTGGGGAGACCTCAAAGTCAGGTGTGCAGATGAGTAATGAACTGAAGCAAGCCATCTGGTGGATTGCTGAGAATCGAGGGCGACCATGGAGTGAGATACTGAAATCAGAAAAAGAGGAAGAGTGAGCTAGAAGTCTATGACTCCTGCTCAATATTCCAGTTTACTTCATGGTCTTGACCCATTCGATGACAGGTTGGCAGAGCTCCTTGATGCGCTCTTTCTCCTCGTTCATCGGACCGGG